>NZ_JBHYTK010000059.1:0-1518 GCF_042749255.1 Streptomyces sp. NPDC059524
GGGTGGACATAACACCACCCCGCACCAGGGGGCGCCTCGGATGTCGCCGCACGGCCTCCGATTCCTACGGTCGTCCCATGACGCCGAACCCGGACAACTCCCGTGCCCGCACCACGACTTCACGCACCCGCAGAGCCCTCGCCGCGGCCGCCGCGCTGCTGCTCGCCGGAGCCCTCGCCGCCCCCGCCGCGGCGGCTTCCGCCACCGGCACCGACCGCGCCCCGGCCGCCCGCGGCGCCCTCGTCTCCGTGACCCCGCTCGACGGGCTCGACCGGGCCGGCGTCACCCGCTGGCTCGCCGCCCGCGACATGGACACCGCCGCCGTCCGGCACGGAGTGCGCGCCTACCGCCTGACCTACCGCACCGTCGACGCGCACGGCCGCCCCACCACCGCCACCGGCCTGCTCACCCTGCCCACCGGCGGCCCGCGCCGCCTCGACGTCGTCTCCGACACCCACGGCACGATGGTCCACCGCGACTACGCGCCCTCCGTCACCACCGACTTCGGCCGCGTCCCCGCCTACCTGAACGCCGCCGCCGGCAAGGCCGTCGCCGCCCCCGACTACCTCGGCCTCGGCAAGGGCCCCGGCGTCCACCCCTACATGGACACGGCGTCCTCCGTCACCGCCTCCCTCGACATGCTGCGCGCCGCCCGGCACGCGTCGGCCCGACTCGGCCGGCCCCTCACCGGCGACGTCTACGCCACCGGCTTCTCCCAGGGCGGCCAGGTCGCGATGGCCATCGGCAGGACCCTCGAAGCCGGCGCCGACCACCACTTCAGGCTCCGCGCCCTCGCCCCCGTCAGCGGCCCCTACGACCTCTCCGGGCAGGAGATCCCCGCGCTCTACGACGGCCGCGTCAACGACACCAGCGGCCTCTTCTACACCGCGTACTTCCTCGTTGCCCAGAACCGCCTCCACCCGATCTACAAGGACCCCGCCGAGGTCTTCCGCGCGCCCTACGCGGACCGCGTCGAGGCGCTCTTCGACGGGGAGCACGGCGAGGAGGACATCGTCGCGGCGCTCCCCGCGACGGTGAAGGAACTGCTCACCCCCGAGTTCTACGCCCGCATGCAGCACCCCACGGGTGCCCTGCGGGAGGCGATCGCCGCGAACGACGGGGCCTGTGCCTGGAAGCCCTCGGTGCCGGTCCGCCTGTACGCGGGCGAGGGTGACACGGATGTCCCGATCGGCAACGCGGAGAGCTGCGCGGCTCAGCTGGGGTCTGGGGCCCCGATCTTCAACCAGGGCCCGACGGACCACTTCGGCAGCTTCAAGGCTGCCGCCCCCAAGATCACGAAGTGGTTCAACAGGCGGTCATGAACCTGCGGCCCGGTGGGGGCTGGTCGCGCCCCGCGGCGGAGCCGCCATTAGGCAGAGCCCCGCGCCCCTGAGGTGCAGGCCCTTCGGGCGCACCTCATCGATGAAAGGCTGAGCGGCGAAGCCGCAACCCCTTAAAGGGGGCGGGGGACAGGGCGCGCAACCCCCCCCGCCCGCCCGGTGTACACACACCCAAAAA
>NZ_JBHYTK010000059.1:1528-14422 GCF_042749255.1 Streptomyces sp. NPDC059524
ACCCCGTGGGGGGCGCGCCCGTGCGGGCCAACATAATCGATCACCGTCTGGGCGCGGCGAAGCCGCAAGCCTTTCAGGGGCGCGGGGAACTGCGCGAGAAGCCCCACCGGCCGGCACTGTGACGACAACGCAAAACGGGCGGCACCCGAAGGTGCCGCCCGACTTCAAACCTGCTCAGTACCAACCGTTGGCCTGCCAGTGCGCCCAGGCGCCGCAGGCACTCCCGTACCGGTCCTTCATGTAGTCGATCCCCCACTTGATCTGCGTCTCGGGATTCGTCTTCCAGTCAGAACCGGCGGACGCCATCTTGTTGCCCGGCAGCGCCTGCACAAGACCGTACGCACCGCTGGAGGCGTTGGTCGCCTTCGGGTTCCAGCCGCTCTCGTGCGACACGATCTTGTCGAAGCAGGAGAACTGCGCCGAGTCCGCGATCTTCTGCTGCGCGATCGCCTTGGCCGAGGTCGGCGCGGCGGCCTGGGCCGAAGCCGAGGAGAAGATCAGGCCGGTCGTGGCGGCGGCGAGCGCGGCACCGGCGAGAGCCTTCTTCGGGGTGGCGATGCGGCGGAGGAGCGTGGCGGTCAAGGCGGAACCTTCCGTGGGGGACGGGGGGGCGTACGTCGGCGCCGGGCCCTGGCGGGGGCTTCGGCGCCGTGCGACTCCTCCACAGAAACAGCCCGAGGAGCCCCGCGCAATGCCCCCCTTTACTAGTGGAAGTCGCATCAGGGCGAAATGTCCGCTCTGTGACGTGGGTCGCAAAGCCCAGGTCAGAAGGGGTGCGGCCCCGCCCGTCCCGCCCGGCGCCGCCTACGACCGCGCCTAGTACGTGAGCTGGGTCATGTGGGCCGGTTCACGGGCGCGGCCCGTCGAAAGTGACCTGCGCCTCGAATGCGGCCCGCCGCGTCGCCCGCCGCAGCGCCTTCAGGACCGCGCCGCCCGCCACAAGCGTCAGCACGACGGTCAGCGCCGCCCGCCCCAGGTCCCAGCCCAGCGACGTCGCCAGGCAGTACGCGAGGAACCGGGCCAGATTGTCGTGCAGCGCCGCGTCCGGCTGGTACGCGACCGAGGAGGCCAGCGCGTTCATGAACGGCCACCCGGCCAGATTCATGAGCGTCCCGTACGCGAACGCGGCCAGGAACCCGTACGCCGCGAGCATCAGCAGCTCGGCCCGGCCGCGCAGCGCGTGCGGTCCCGGCAGCAGCCCGGCGCCCATCGTGAACCAGCCCATCGACAGCATCTGGAACGGCATCCACGGCCCGACCCCGCCGGTCAGCAGCGCCGACGCGAACATGCTGAGCGAGCCGAGCACGAACCCGAACCCGGGCCCGAGCACCCGCCCGCTCAGCACCATCAGGAAGAACATCGGCTCCAGGCCCGCCGTGCCCGCCCCGATCGGCCGCAGCGCGGCGCCGGCCGCGGCGAGCACCCCGAGCATCGCGACCGCCTTCGGGCCCATCCCGGACTCCGAGATCGTCGCCGCGACGACCGCGACGAGCAGCACGAGCAGCCCGGCGAACAGCCACGGGGCGTCCTGCGCGTGCGCGTTCACCTCCGACCCGGGGCCGGTGATCAGCGGCCAGCCGATCGCCACGATCCCCACGGCGCCGACGAGCAGCAGCGCCGCCACGGAACGCGGCCCGAGCCGGACCGCCCGCACCTGCCGGTCGCCGCTCATGCCAGCGCCTCCCGCACCTGCGCGACCGTGAGCCACTCCTGCGGGGCGAGGATCTTCGCGACCTGCGGGGCGAACGACGGGGACGACACGACGATCTCCGGGGTCGGCCCGTCCGCGACGATCTCGCCGTCCGCGAGGATCGCCACCCGGTCGGTCAGCTCGGCCGCGAGTTCCACGTCGTGCGTCGCCATGAGCACGGCGTGCCCCGCGTCGGCGAGCCGCCGCAGGATCGTCACGAGCCGGGCCTTCGCCGCGTAGTCCAGACCCCGGGTCGGTTCGTCGAGCAGCAGCAGGGGAGGGGCGGCGGTCAGCACGATCGCCAGCGCGAGCGTGAGCCGCTGTCCCTCGGACAGGTCGCGGGGATGGGTGGCGTCGTCGATCCCGGGCAGCAGCTCGGTCAGCAGCCCCCGGCAGGTCCCGGGCTCGGCGCCCGCGTCCTGGTCGGCGGCCACGCACTCGGCCCCCACGGTGTCCGCGCACAGCAGATCGCGCGGCTCCTGCGGCACGAGCCCCACCTTCCGGATCAGCTCGCGCGGCTTCACCCGCCGAGGATCGACCCCGCCGACCCGCACGTCCCCCGCACCGACCTTCACCATCCCGACCAAGGCCCCGAGCAACGTGGATTTCCCGGCCCCGTTGCGCCCCATGAGCGCGACGACCTCACCCCCACGCACCTCCAGATCCACCCACCGAAGCAACTCGACCCGCCCCCGCCGAACCCCGAGCTTCCGAACGGATGTGGCGGGGGACTGTTCAGGGGCGCGGGGCTGTGACACGTGCGGCTCCGCCGCGCGGCGCGACCGGCTCAGCAGAAGCCCGAGCCTCCCCGGCGCAGGCTGATCCGAGCGCCCCTGGGGCACGCGAAGCGTGCCTTCAGGGGCGCTCGGAACTGCGCGACCAGCCCCCACCGGCCCGCGCCCGGCAGCAGACCCCAACCCGGCAAGACGCTCCCGCAACGCCCCGGCCGAGCGCCGAGCGTCCCGCACAGTGAGCGGCAACGGCGACCACCCCGCCACCTTCCCCAACCCCACCACCGGCGGAAAAACGGGCGACACGGCCATCACCGACGCCGGGTCCCCGACCACCAACGGCTCCCCGCGCCCCCCGAGCAGCGCCACCTGATCCGCGTACTGCACCACCCGCTCCAACCGGTGCTCGGCCATCAGCACGGTCGTCCCGAGGTCGTGCACGAGCCGCTGCAGAACCGACAGCACCTCCTCCGCCGCCGCCGGATCGAGCGCGGAGGTCGGCTCGTCGAGCACCAGCACCCGCGGATGCGGGGTGAGCACGGACCCGATCGCGACCCGCTGCATCTGCCCGCCCGACAGCGTCGATATCGGCCGGTCCCGCAGCTCGACGAGCCCCAGCAGATCCAGCGTCTCCTCGACCCGCCGCCGCATCACCGGCGCCGCCAGCCCCAGGGACTCCATCCCGTACGCGAGCTCGTCCTCGACCGTGTCGGTCACGAAGTGGGCGAGCGGATCCTGCCCGACCGTGCCGACGACATCGGCGAGCTCGCGCGGCTTGTGGGTGCGGGTGTCGCGCCCGGCGACCGTGACCCGCCCCGCGAGTGTCCCCCCGGTGAAGTGCGGCACGAGCCCGCTGACCGCGCCGAGCAGCGTCGACTTGCCGACCCCGGAAGGACCGGCGAGCAGCATCAGCTCGCCCTCCGGCACGTGCAGCTCGACGTTCCGCAGCGTCGGCCCGGAGGCCCCTTCGTACGTCACCGAGACGTCCTCGAAGCGGATCATGACGAGGCCTCCACGGGGACGGCGGCGGACGGGACGGGATCGGTACGAGGGGCGGGCACGGGCGCGACGAACGCCGGGAGCAGCCCGACCAGCACGCCGGCCGCGGGCAGAAGGGGCAGCGCGGGCACGGTCAGCGGCACCACGGACGGCTGCAGCGAGCCCGGATCCCGTACCCCGCTGACGATCATGACGGCCGCGGCGACGATCCCCGACGCGGCGACGAGCCAGGCCCGCACGCCCCACACATCGGGCCGGTACCGGGTCCGCACCGAGCGCCGCCCGCCCAGCCACAGGCCGCCGAGCGCGGCCGCGACCCCGCCGAGCAGCACCGGCAGCCCGTACCCGGCCCCGGACGCGGCGAGCAGCCCGTACGTGCCGGCGCACACACCGATCAGCCCCCCGAGCGTCAGCACGGCCGTGGCCCGGCGCACCCCGCGCGGCACCTCGGCCGTCCGCCCGTAGCCCCGCGCGTCCATCGCGGCGGCCAGCGCCACGGACCGCTCCAGGGCGCCTTCGAGTACCGGGAGGCCGACCTGGAGCAGGCCGCGCAGACCGCTGTCGGGGCGTCCGCGCAGCCGCCGCGCGGCCCGCAGCCGGCGCACGTCAGCGATCAGGTTCGGCGCGAACGTCATCGCGACGACGACCGCGACGCCCGCCTCGTACAGGGCGCCCGGCAGCGACTTCAGGAGCCGGGACGGGGACGCGAGCGCGTTCGCCGCGCCGACGCAGATCAGCAGCGTGGCCAGCTTCAGACCGTCGTACAGCGCGAAGGCGAGCCCCTCCGCGCTGACCCGGCCGCCGATCCGCACGCCCTGCGCCCAGTCCGGCAGCGGCACCTCCGGCAGCGTCACCAGCACGTGCGTGCCGGGGATCGGTGAACCGAGGACCACCGCGAACACGAGCCGGATCCCGAGCACCGCGAGCCCCAGCTTCACGAACGCCCCGTACGAGTGCGCCCACGGCGCCTCCGTGCGGCGCGCGGCGACCACATAACCGGCGACGCCGATCAGCAGGGCCAGCAGCAGCGGGTTCGTGGTGCGGGACGCGGCCGTGCCGAGGCCCAGCGCCCAGATCCACCAGGCGCCGGGATGCACGGAGTTGGCACGGTGGGCCCTCGGGGCCCGCAGGGTACGGCCGGAGACCATGGTGACGAGCCGCTCAGCCGCGGCGGCGCCGCGCCTGCCAGACGGCGCCCACACCGAGCGCGGCGACGAGCACGACCGCGGTGATCACACCGACGGACGGCCCGTGCGCACCGGACGAACCGGACGCGCCGGCGGACTTCCCGGCGGAGTCCTGCGCGCTCGACGGCTCGTCCGCACCACTGCCGGACACCTGCTCGCCGCAGCCCGTCGACGGGTATCCGGCGATGGCGCACAGCAGCGCGTTGCTGTTGTAGCGCAGCGGCTTGGCGACGGAGGCGAGCGCGTCCGCTGTCGTCGCGTCCTCGTCCACCCGCGCGCACGCCTGACGCGGCTTCGGCGGGTGGTCCCCGGCGGACGGCGCGTCCTTCGCGGTACCGAAGTCGATGACGAGCGCGATCCGCTTGCTGCCGTCCTTCGCGGGCGTGTCCGCGCAGATCGCGTCGAAGCCGGCGGCGCCGCGCGGCTGCGTGGCATCGGCCGAGTCGGCGCTCACCGCGAACCGGAAGCCCTGCACGTCACCGTCCGACGGCGTCGTCTGCGAGGGGCCCGTGGTCGCGTACGACCAGGCCTTGCCGTCCCGCTCCCAGAACGACCAGTACCGGTACCCGGCCGCCTGGGCCGGGGCGACGGTCACGGCGAGCAGCGCTCCCAGCAGCGCGAGCACGAGGCCCGCGCATCTGCCGCGGGTCACAGCTGCTGCTTCTTGCGGCCGCTCAGCAGGAACCCGGCGCCGACGGCCGCGACGAACATCACGCCGACGATCCACCAGGTGCCGAAGCCGCCCTTGCCGTCGTCCTTCTTGTCCTCGTCCGACGCGCTGTCGCCGGACTTCGCGGAGGCGGGCGCGGGGCCCGTCCCGTTCAGGGCGCTCACGAGGTCGGTGCCGCCGAAGTCGCGCGGGTCGTTGCCCGTGGCGTGCGCGGCGAAGATCAGCTGGGCGTAGGCGGCGGGCCCGGACTGCTTCGCCCAGTCACCCGCGTTCTTCTCCAGCCAGGCGTACGGGTCCTTCGTGTACTTGACGCCCTCCGCGGCGGCGACGGCGGCCACCGCGTCGGCCGTGTTGCCGAAGTCGGGCTGGTCCTCGGCGCCGGCCAGCTGCGACTTCAGGTACTCGTGGGTGTTCAGCTGGTTCTGCAGGTACACGGCGCCGTTGTGCGCGAGGTCCGCGGGCTTCTTCCCGTCCTCGCAGGTGTACGTGTCGGGGGCGTCGCCCTTGCCGGGCGCGAACCCGGAGCCGAGCGAACCGAGCACCGAGGCGGCCGTCGCGTCGGCGTTCGCGGCGAGCTTGCCCTTCTTGTCGGGCTGGTAGGCGAACGCGCCGCCGTCCTTGCCCTCGGAGCAGGGCAGGGCGAGGTCCGCGAGGGCGTCGAGCCCGGAGTTGCCGGGGCCCGACTTCACGTCGGCGGGCTTCTCGCCGGCGGCGGCTAGCGCGCCGAGCACGACGGAGGTGGAGTTCGCGTCGCTGGCGCCGCCGGGGTTGTAGCCCCAGCCGCCGTCGCCGTTCTGGTTCTTCTTCAGCCAGTCGACGCCCTTGGCGACCTCGCCGTCGCGGCCGCCGACCGCGACGAGGGCCTGCACGGCGGCGGCCGTGCTGTTGCTGTCGACGGCCGTCTTCTTGTCGCAGGCCTTGCCCGGCTCGGCACGGAACGCGGCGAAGCCGCCGTTCTCGCACTGCTGCCCGGCCAGCCAGTCCACGGCCTTCGCGGCGGGCTTCACGCCCACGGTGTCCTGCGCGACGAAGGCCAGCGACTGCCGCCACACCCCGTCGTACGTCGGGTCGCCCTTGCCGTACAGGCCCGAGGGCGTGACGACCTTCGGCGAGGGGGAGGCACCGTCCGCGACGGCGGCCGGCGCGGCGGCCGCGCCGATCACGACGGTCGCGGCGACGAGCGCGGCGCTGCGGCGAATGTTCATGGTGGGGCGGGTGCCTCTCCCTGCGGGGGGCCGGGAGGCGCGGCACGCGTCGGCGCCGGGCGGCTCCGGCTCCGTATGCCTCGACGGTTCCGAGCCGATCACTACGGGCGTGAGGCATTCCGGCTCTACGGCTGCGGGTCAGCGCCGGACTCCCACCGGCTTCCCCTCACACACGCACAATGACGACCCCCCTACCTTACCGGCCGGTCTTTGCGCGCTCCCCGCCCCCTGGGGCGCACGGAGTGCGCCTTCAGGGGCGCGGGGCTGTAACCATCAGCGACTCCGTCGCGGGGCGCGAGCCACCACGACGGCGCGGCACTCGGCAACGAGACCCCATGGGCCAGACGAGTCACCGAATATCGACGGGCCCGTCGTCATCCCTATGGCCCGAACCCCGATACGGCTCCACGTCCGACCCCACAGGCTCCCCACCCAGGTTCTTGCGCACGGAGTCGAGAATCGTGAGCCCCTGCCCGACCAGACCGGCGGCGATCTCCCCGAGCCCGTCGGCCCCGTTCAGCACGTTCACGTTCGCCCCGGCGAGGCCGGCCGACGCCTCCTTCACGATCTGCGGCAGCTGGTCGATGAGCATCCGGTCGAGCGCGACCCGGTCGTAGGACGCCGCCGCCTCCGCCTGGATCTTCATCCGCTCGGCCTCGGCGAGGGCCAGCACCCGGATCCGCTCCGCGTCCGCCTGCGCCGGCTTCACGACCTCGGCGATCAGCTGCTTCTCCCGCAGCTCGGCCTGCTTCAGCGCCAGCTCGGTCTGCGCGGCGAGCACCTCCTGCTGCGCGTGCGCCATCGCGAGCGGCCCCGCCTGGTCGGCGTGCGCCTTGGCCCGGTCGACCTCGGCGTTGTACTCGGCCTGGACGACCGCGGTCTGCCGCGCGTACTCGGCCTGCTTGCGCGCCGCCGCCTGCTCCGCCTCGGCGGCGGCCTGCGTGGCCTGCGCCTGGGCGATCTGCGCCTGCCGCTGGATGGCCGCCTTGTGGGGCCGCGACATGGCCTCGATGTATCCGGTGCTGCCGTCGTCGATGGACTGGATCTGCAGCGAGTCGACGTGCAGCCCGATCTTCGCCATCTCGGACTTCGACGTGTCGAGGACCTCGGTGGCGAGCTTCTGCCGCTCGGTGACGATCTCCTCGACGGTCATCGAGCCGATGATCGAGCGCAGGTGACCGGCGAAGATCCGCCCGGTGAGGACGGACATCTGCTCCTGGTCGGACAGGAAGCGCTGACCGGCGTTGACGATCGACTCGTGGTCGTTGCCGACCTTGAAGGCGATGACGGCCCGGACGGTCAGTGCGATGCCCTGCCGGGTCACACACTTCTCGACGACCTCGGACTCCATCATCGCGAGCGAGAGGAAGCGGGTCTTGCGAAAGATGGGCAGGACGAACTTCCCGTGCCCGGTGACGACGCGGAACGGCGCTCCCCCAAGTCCCCGCCTGCCGCCCGAGATCAGCATCGCCTCGTCGGGTGCGGGAACGCGATAACCGAACATGCTCACGTCTCCTTAGCGGGCGCCGCCGGTGCCGTCGCCGAGCAACGGATCGTCCCAGGCGATGACTTGGACCTGCCGGGTGCCGCGGGACTCGATGACCAGCACGGTCGAACCCCGCTCCAGCGGAGCGTCCGACCACGCGAGGAACGTCTCGGTCCCGCCCCTGACGCGCACCAGCACCTCGCCGGGGCCCGCGGACCCCCGGGTGCCGACGAGCAGTCTCCCCGTACAGCCGACCACGGCCTCGTCCGGCGCCATCGGCGGCCGCCCCCTTGTCGTTCCGGCTCGTGAGAGCCCTGAGAGCCAGACCATACGCCCGCCCGGACCCCCCGAACCATCACCGGGGGGCAAAGACCGCCGCCGCGTCGCCGCCCGCGTCAACCCGTCGCCACGTACGTCACCGGATCGCTGCCCTGGACCGTTTCCACGTGTCCCAGTTTCACCAGTCGGCGCAGGTGGGCCTCGGCCTCGGAGACGGCGATGTTGCGGGAACCGTAGGGGATGTCGGCCCAGGGGCGGTTCCACTCCATGCGCTCGGCGAGCTGCCACGGGGTGAGCGGGGCGGCGAGCAGGGCGCGCAGGTCGGCGAGGCGGGCCTCGTGGTGATCGAGGAGTTCGGCGACGCGGGCGGGGGCGTCGGTGAAGGGGTGCTGGTGGGCGGGCAGGACCTCGGCCGGGCCCAGGGCGCCGATCCGCTCGAGCGAGGCCAGGTAGTCGCCGAGGGGGTCCGTGACGGTGGCGTCGTCCGGGTCCTCGTAGAGGCCGATGTGGGGGGTGATGCCGGGAAGGACGTGGTCGCCGGAGAACAGGCGTCCGTTGCCCGCGAGTTGAGCCGGGTGCTCCTCCTCCAGGTGGAGGCAGACGTGGCCGGGGGTGTGGCCCGGGGTCCAGATGGCGCGCAGCCGGCGGCCAGGCAGGTCGAGGAGGTCGCCGGGGGTGATCGTGCGGTCGGGCAGCGCCGGGTCGAGACCGGGCAGCTTGCGGGGGCGGCCCGCGTCCCGGGCCGCGATCAGCGGGGCCACGTGCGCCTCGGGCGCCCCGGCGGCCACCAGCTTCGCCGCCATGTACGCGTACCAGCGCGAGGGCGGGTTCTCCCGGGTGCGGCGCACGACCGCCGCGTCCGCCTCGTGCATCGCGATCCACGCGCCCGACGCGTCCCGCACCTTCGCCGACAGGCCGTGATGGTCCGGGTGGTGATGGGTGATCAGGACACCGGTGACGTCCTTGACGTCGGTGCCGCAGGCCGTGAGTCCGGCGGTCAGGGTGTCCCAGGACTCCGGGTCGTCCCAGCCGGTGTCGATCAGGACCGGGCCGGCGTCGGTGTCCAGGAGGTGGACGAGGGTGTGGCCGAGCGGATTGTCGGGGATCGGGACGCGGATGCTGTGCACACCGCCGCCGTGGTCGGTCACCTGCGTCATGGGTCCGCCTCTCCGCTCCACTGCCGCGATCGCTGCCACGGGCACTGTAATGGAACACCTAGAACTTGTTTCAATGGTCGCCCCGGTAAACCGGTTCCGCCGCCTTCCTCACCCTTCCGCATCCGAACTAGAACTGGTATCAGTTCTGAAACACCGTCAGAAAGCTCAGCCAAGCGGAAGCGGAAGTCGCCATGCCCGAGCTCGTGGAACACGGACAGCTGTTCATCGGCGGGGAGTTGACCGATCCCCTCGGCAAGGACGTCATCGAGGTCGTCTCCCCGCACACCGGCGAGGTCTTCGGGCGGGTGCCGCACGCCGCCCCCGCCGACGTCGACCGCGCCGTGGCCGCCGCCCGCCGCGCCTTCGACGAGGGCCCCTGGCCGCGCATGACCCTCGAGGAGCGCATCGAGGTCGTCGGCCGCATCAAGGACGCCATCGCCGTCCGCCACGAGGAGATCGCCAAGGTCATCTCCCAGGAGAACGGCTCCCCCTACTCCTGGTCCGTCCTCGCGCAGGCCCTCGGCGCGATGATGGTCTGGGACTCGGCCATCAACGTCGCCCGCGGATTCACCTACGAGGAGACCCGCGACGGCGCCCTCGGCAAACTCCTCGTACGGCGCGAGCCCGTCGGGGTCGTCGCCGCCGTCGTCCCCTGGAACGTCCCGCAGTTCGTCGCCGCCGCCAAGCTCGCGCCCGCGCTGCTCGCCGGCTGCACCGTCGTCCTCAAGCCCTCGCCCGAGTCACCGCTCGACGCGTACCTGCTCGGCGAGATCGCGAAGGAGGCGGGGCTGCCGGAGGGCGTCCTGTCCATCCTGCCCGCCGACCGCGAGGTCAGCGAGTACCTCGTCGGGCACCCCGGCATCGACAAGATCTCCTTCACCGGATCGGTCGGGGCCGGCAAGCGCGTGATGGAGGTGGCCTCGCGCCATCTCACCCGCGTGACCCTGGAGCTGGGCGGCAAGTCCGCCGCCGTCGTCCTGCCGGACGCCGACCTGGAGTCCACCGTCGCCGGGGTCGTCCCCGCCGCCTGGATGAACAACGGGCAGGCCTGCGTCGCCCAGACCCGCATCCTGCTGCCCCGCTCCCGCTACGACGAGTTCGCCGAGGCCTTCACCGCCGCCGCGTCCGCCCTCGTCGTCGGCGACCCGCTCGACCCGGCCACCCAGGTCGGCCCGCTCGTCGCCAGGCGCCAGCAGCAGCGCAGCCTCGACTACATCCGCATCGGCCAGGACGAGGGCGCCAAGATCCTCACCGGCGGCGGGGTCCCGAAGGGCTACGAGCAGGGCGCGTACGTCGAGCCGACCCTCTTCGGCGACGTCCACAACGGCATGCGCATCGCCCGCGAGGAGATCTTCGGCCCGGTCATCTGCCTGCTCCCGTACGGGGACGAGGACGAGGCCGTGAAGATCGCCAACGACTCCGACTACGGGCTCAGCGGCAGCGTCTGGACCGCCGACGTCGCCCACGGCATCGACGTCGCCCGGCAGGTGCGGACCGGCACGTACAACGTCAACACGTTCAGCCTCGACATGCTCGGGCCGTTCGGCGGCTACAAGAACAGCGGCCTCGGGCGGGAGTTCGGGCCCGAGGGGTTCGGGGCGTACCTCGAACACAAGATGATCCATCTGCCGGCCGGCTGGGAGGGCTGAGTCTTGGGTGACCGGTGGCACGTGGAGGTCGACCGCGGGGTCTGCATCGGGTCCGGGATGTGCGTGAACCACGCGCCCGGGGCCTTCCGGCTGGACTCGGCGCGGCAGTCCCGGCCGATCGAGGGGGACGTCGACGCGGGGGAGGCCGTGCTCGCCGCCGCGGAAGGGTGCCCCGTCGAGGCGATCTCGCTGGCGCTCGCCGACTCGGGGGAGGTCGTCTTCCCGCCGGAGGAGTGACCCCGCCCCCGCAGCCCCGTCACGGAGCGCTCCTGTCCTCCTCCACCAGATCGATCAGGCGGCAGACCGTCTCGATGTCGATCTTCACCTGGGCGATCGAGGCCCGGCCCGACAACCACGTGATCAGGGCCGAGTGCCAGGTGTGCTCGATGACCCGGACCGCCGAGAGCTGCTCGGGGGACGGGTCGTCGAGACCCATCGCGTCCAGGATGATCGCCGTCGTCTGGCGCGACACCTGGTCGACCTCCGGGCTGACGCTGCGGTCCGCGAAGGTCAGCGCCCGCACCATCGCGTCGGCCAGATGCGGCTCCCGCTGCAGCGCGCGGAACGCCCGCATCAGGGTGTCCGCGACCCGCTCGGCGGGGGAGTCGGAGGAGGGCGGGCGCTTGCGTACCGTCGTGTGCATGTGCTGGAGCTGGTCCTGCATCGTCGCGACCAGCAGATGCACCTTGCTCGGGAAGTACCGGTACAGCGTGCCGAGGGCCACCTGCGAGGACTCCGCGACCTCACGCATCTGCACCGCGTCGAACCCGCCGCGCGCCGCCAGCTGCGCACTCGCGTGCAGGATGCGGCGGCGCCTGGCCTCCTGGCGCTCGGTGAGCGCCGGAGTGCCCTGCGTGCCGGTTCTCGCGTCCGGAGCTGTCATCTGTCCGCTTCCGTCGTGGCCGTGGCGTGAATCACCTGATCCACCGGTCACAGCGTGGCTACCTGCCGGTAGATTCGGTGCTCCTTGAACGATCAAGTCTGAAACTTGTTCTAGATTAGCGTCCCCACGTAGTGTCGGCGGTCCCCAGGGGGCAGGCCGGGATGTCCACGGGCAAGCAGGAGAGAAGGGTGGCCTGGAGTGACCGCGGAGTCGTTGCGCATCGCTCTCCTCACGTACAAGGGCAACCCGTTCTGCGGTGGCCAGGGCGTGTACGTACGACATCTCTCCCGTGAGCTGGCCCGCCTCGGCCACCGCGTCGAGGTCATCGGCTCCCAGCCCTACCCCGTGCTCGACGAGGGCGAGGACCTGCACGGCCTCAGCCTCACCGAACTGCCGAGCCTCGACCTCTACCGCAGCCCCGACCCCTTCCGCACCCCCAAGCGCGACGAGTACCGCGACTGGGTGGACGCGCTCGAGGTCGGCACCATGTGGACCGGCGGCTTCCCCGAGCCCCTCACCTTCTCGCTGCGCGCCCGCCGCCATCTGCGTGCCCGCCGCGGCGACTTCGACGTCGTCCACGACAACCAGACGCTCGGCTACGGACTGCTCGGCGACCTCGGCGCCCCGCTCGTCAGCACCATCCACCACCCCATCACCGTCGACCGGCAGCTCGAACTCGACGCCGCCGCCGACTGGAAGCGCCGCATGTCGGTGCGCCGCTGGTACGCCTTCACCCGCATGCAGAAGCGCGTCGCCCGCAAACTGCCCTCCGTGCTCACCGTGTCCGGCACCTCGCGCGACGAGATCGTCGAGCACCTCGGCGTACGCCCCGGCCGCATCCGCGTCGTCCACATCGGCGCCGACACCGACCTCTTCTCGCCGAACCCGGCGAGGGGGGGGGGGGCGGGCCGCCGCGGGCGGCCCCCCACGCAAGGCGCGTGTGACGGGGTGTGGGTGA
>NZ_JBHYTK010000059.1:14432-18403 GCF_042749255.1 Streptomyces sp. NPDC059524
CCCCGCGCGCCTAGAGCGTCGCCCACCTCGGGGTACGCCCCGGCCGACGCCGCTTCGACCACCTCGCCGCCCCCCCCCACCTCTCCCCCCCCACCCCGCCCCTCGCCGAGGTCCCCGGCCGCATCGTCACCACCTCCAGCGCCGACGTCCCCCTCAAGGGCCTCGTGTACCTCGTCGAAGCCCTCGCCAAGGTCCGGGCCGAGCAGCCCGACGCGCACCTCGTCGTCGTCGGCAAGCGCGCCGAGGACGGACCCGTCGCCCAGGCCATCGAACGCTACGGGCTCGAAGGCGCCGTCGAGTTCGTCAAGGGCATCAGCGACCAGGAGCTCGTCGACCTCGTCCGCTCCGCACAGGTCGCCTGCGTGCCCTCCCTCTACGAAGGATTCTCGCTGCCCGCCGCCGAGGCCATGGCCACCGGCACCCCCCTCGTCGCCACCACCGGCGGCGCCATCCCCGAGGTCGCCGGACCCGACGGAGAGACCTGCCTCGCCGTACCGACCGGCGACGCCGGCGCCCTCGCCGCCGCGCTGACCCGGCTGCTCGACGACCCCGCGCTGCGCACCCGGCTCGGTGCCGCGGGCCGCGCCCGGGTCCTCGACCGGTTCACCTGGGCGCGGGCCGCGCAGGGCACCGCAGAGCTCTACCGGGAGTCCATGGACGCGGCGCCCCCGCGCCCCGCCGGCGGCTCCGTACGACCGCGATCGCAAGCGCGCGCACACGCGGACGCGCACCAGGAAACCCCCCAGGAAAGCAGGGCCACGTGCTGACCGTCGACTTCACCCGTTTCCCGCTCGCCGCGGGCGACCGCGTCCTCGATCTCGGGTGCGGGGCCGGACGGCATGCCTTCGAGTGCTACCGGCGCGGGGCCCAGGTCGTCGCCCTCGACCAGAACGCGGAGGAGATCGCCGAGGTCGCCAAGTGGTTCGCCGCCATGAAGGAGGCCGGCGAGGCCCCGGCCGGCGCCACCGCCACCGCGATGGAGGGCGACGCGCTCGCGCTGCCGTTCCCCGACGAGTCCTTCGACGTCGTCATCATCAGCGAGGTCATGGAGCACATCCCCGACGACAAGGGTGTGCTCGCCGAGATGGTGCGCGTCCTCAAGCCGGGCGGCCGCATCGCCGTCACCGTGCCGCGCTACGGCCCCGAGAAGGTCTGCTGGGCGCTCTCCGACGAGTACCACGAGGTCGAGGGCGGCCACATCCGCATCTACAAGGCCGACGAACTCCTCGGCAAGATGCGCGAGGCCGGCCTCAAGCCGTACGGCACGCACCACGCGCACGCCCTGCACTCGCCGTACTGGTGGCTCAAGTGCGCCTTCGGCGTCGACAACGACAAGGCGCTGCCCGTCAAGGCGTACCACAAGCTCCTGGTCTGGGACATCATGAAGAAGCCCGCCCTGACCCGGGTCGCCGAGCAGCTGCTCAACCCGGTCGTCGGCAAGAGCTTCGTCGCCTACGCCACCAAGCCGCACCTGCCCGCAGCCGACGCCGAGGCCACTGCGTGAGCAGCCCCGAGCGGACCGAACTCCTGGTCCTGGACGGTGTGCTGACGGCCGATCAGGCGCGGCGGACCGTGCGCGGGATACTCGACGTGCAGCGGCCGGACGGGGCCATACCGTGGTTCCGCCGGCACCACCTCGACCCGTGGGACCACACTGAGGCCGCCATGGCGCTCGACGTGGCCGGCGAGCACGAGGCCGCCGAGCGCGCCTACGACTGGCTGGCCCGGCACCAGAACCCGGACGGATCCTGGTACGCCGCCTACCACGACGGCGACCCCGACGACGTCACCGACCGCGGACGCGAGTCCAACTTCGTCGCGTACATCGCGGTCGGCGTCTGGCACCACTACCTGTCCACCGGCGACGACGCGTTCCTCGACCGCATGTGGCCGGCCGTGGGCGCCGCCGTCGAGTGGGTGCTGAGGCTGCAGCAGCCCGGCGGGCAGATCGGCTGGAAGCGCGAGGACGACGGCACGGCCGTCGACGACGCGCTGCTGACCGGGAGTTCGTCCATCCACCACGCGCTGCGGTGCGCGCTCGCCATCGCCGAGCAGCGCGAGGAGCCGCAGCCGGACTGGGAGCTGGCGGTCGGCGCGCTGCGGCACGCCATCCGGCGCCACCCCGAGCGTTTCCTCGACAAGAGCCGGTACTCGATGGACTGGTACTACCCGGTGCTCGGCGGGGCCCTGCGTGGTGACGAGGCCGCCGCCCGGATCGCCGGGGACTGGGACAAGTTCGTCGTGCCCGGGCTCGGAGTGCGGTGCGTCGTGCCGAACCCGTGGGTCACCGGGGGTGAGAGCGCGGAGCTGGCGCTCGCGCTCTGGGCCGTCGGCCAGTCGGACCGGGCGCTCGCGATCCTCCAGGACATCCAGCACCTGCGGGATCCGCGGACCGGGCTGTACTGGACGGGGTACGTCTTCGATGACCGGGCGATCTGGCCCGAGGAGTTGACGTCCTGGACGGCGGGGTCCGTGCTGCTCGCGGTTGCCGCGCTCGGGGGTGACGAGGCGACCTGCGCCGTCTTCGGCGGCGAGTCCCTCCCCAACGGCGTCGACCCCCAATGCTGCCCCGCGTAGCCACGGCCTCCCCGTAACGACGCCCCCGCCCGGGCTCGGGCCCCATCGGTTCCGGGCGCGGGCGGCGCCGTTGCCTCGGGGCGCGGGTTCCTGTCGTCTTGGGGTGGGTGGTGCTGCGGTCTCCGGGGCGGGCGGAGCGTGCCTTCGCCTGCGAGGCCATAGCCTCAGCCCTTCCCCCACCCTCCCGCCCCCTACGGGGGCGTCGGCCCGGCACCCGGCCTCGGGCACCACCCCCAGCATCGGGCACACCTTCGGTCGCCCTCGTCTTGGGCGGCACGGGTGGGCAAGGGGGCACCCCGGTGCCGGGTGCGCGATCGGTCGGCCTCGGCTCCAGGCGGGCCGCCGCAGGGGCTGAGGATCGTCGCCGGCTACCGCGCCGTTGTGGCTGGTCGCGCAGTTCCCCGCGCCCCTGACGGGGCGCATCTGCCCACGCCTTGATCGCGCTCACGCGGTGGAGCCTCATGTCGACACGGCCCGCGCCGATGAAGGGGCGCATCTGCCCTCACCTTGATCGCGCCCGCGGGGCGCGGAGCCGCGAGTCTGACGGGCGCAGCCGGCACACCCTGAACGCGCCCATGCGCAGCCTCCCCACGCCCGAGGCGGTCACTGTGGGTGAGGTCGAGTGGCGGGGGGTGGGATCGCGGGGGAGGGTGCTGGGAGGGGGAAAACGGCTCGGAGGTGAGCGTGGTCGGGAAGTCCTTTTCGGCGCGGCGCGGAATCATCGCGCTCATGCTGTGCGGCGCACTGCTCGTGGGCGGTACCGCCTGCGCCGGCGGCAACGGCAGTACGGAGGCCGTGGCACGGCCAGCGGCGGCCAGCAGCAGCCCCGCGGTCGAGCGCCAGAAGCTCGCCAAGACCCGGTTCGTGGCCAACGCGGGCCTCGCCGCGGGCGCGACGTACCAGTGGATCGTGAAGCCGTGGAAGGCCGGGAAGTTCAAGAAGGGCGCGAAGGGCCGGAAGTTCGCCCTCGTCAAGGCGGGCCTCGCGGGCGCGTTCACGTACAACCGGCTCAAGGCGGCGCAGCGCAACGCCAAGGGCGACCCGACGCTCGCGAAGGCGGTCGCCCCGCTGACCGCCGGGATCGACAAGCTGAAGGACCTGCCGAAGCAGCTGCGCAAGGGTGACGGCGTCGACTCGGTCTCCGGTTCGTTCGACGACATCATCAACGGCGTCAAGGACGCAGGGAAGAGCGCCGGCGCAGAGGTGAAGGACAAGGTGCCCTCGGCGAAGGAGCTCGCCAAGGGGTCCTAGGAAGCGGCTAGTTCAGCTCGGCCAGGACGCGGAGCGTCTCGGGGTGGGGGGGGGCGTGAAAGAAATACCGAACCCGCGCCGAGGGCGCCCCGTAGAGGCGGTGTGGGATCCCCCCCCGCCGCCCCCCCACGGGGATGTGGTCG
>NZ_JBHYTK010000059.1:18413-43794 GCF_042749255.1 Streptomyces sp. NPDC059524
GGGGTCAATTGTCGGGGTCTTTTAACCGGGGCGCCCGCCGGGGGGGCTTCGGGGGGCCGGGTCCACCAACCACAACACCCCACCCCGCACCCTTGCGCCACAGTTCGAGGCGTTCGGCGATCCGCTCGCGCGGCCCGACGAGGGAGATCTCGTCGGCGAACGCGTCCGGCACCGCCAGCACCGCCTCCTCGCGCCGCCCGGCGGCGAACAGCTCCTGGATGTGCCGCGCCTCGGCCTCGTACCCCATGCGTGCCATGAGGTCGGCGTGGAAGTTGCGGGTCGCGTGCCCCATGCCGCCGATGTAGAAGCCGAGCATGGCCTTGACCGGCAGCAGCCCCTCCGCGACGTCGTCGCAGACCTTGGCGCGGGCCATGGGCGCGATCATGAAGTTCTCGGGGAGGTCGGTGAGCGACGCCTCGTAGACGTCGGTGCGGGTCGGGGACCAGTACAGGGGGAGCCAGCCGTCGGCGATGCGGGTGGTCTGCGCGATGTTCTTGGGGCCCTCGGCGCCGAGCAGGACCGGCAGATCGGCGCGCAGCGGGTGCGTGATCGGCTTGAGGGCCTTGCCGAGGCCGGTGCCGTCCTCGCCCCGGTACGGATGCTGGTGGAAGCGCCCGTCGACCTCGACCGGCCCCTCGCGGCGCAGCACCTGCCGTACGGCGTCCACGTACTCGCGGGTCGCGGTGAGCGGCGAGCGCGGGAACGGACGCCCGTACCAGCCCTCCACCACCTGCGGCCCGGACAGGCCGAGGCCCAGCATCATGCGGCCGCCGGAGAGATGGTCGAGGGTGAGCGCGTGCATCGCCGTCGTCGTGGGGGAGCGGGCCGCCATCTGCGCGATCGCCGTGCCGAGGCGGATGCGCGTGGTGTGCGCGGCGAGCCAGGTGAGCGGGGTGAACGCGTCGCTGCCCCAGGACTCGGCCGTCCACACGGAGTCGTAGCCGAGCGACTCCGCCTCCTGGACGAGCCCGACATGGCGGGGGTCGGGGCCGCGCCCCCAATAACCGAGTGCGATTCCGAGCCGCATCGACCCACTCCCTCCGCCGCCCGCCAACTCTCAGACGCTATCTGACGGTACGTCAGTTCGGCCGTCGCCGGGTGACTGTACGCGAAAGGCCTCCCGCCCGGAAGTACGGGCGGGAGGCCTTTCGGCGAACGGGGTCCGGATCAGCCGCGCTGGATCCCGGACGTGTCCTGCAGGACGCCACGACGGCCGTCCTGCGTCTGGGCCACGAGACCCGGGCCGCGCTGCTCGACGGCCAAGTACCACGTGCCCGGCGCCAGTTCGGCGATCGGCGACGGCGAACCGTCCTCCGCGTACAGCGGACGCGGCACCGGCACGGCGAACCAGAACGGGGAGAAGTCCCCGGCCGGCTGACCGCCCTGCGAGGGCTGCGCCGGCTGCGGCGCCGGAGCGGCGGCCTGCGGCTGCGGCTGACCGCCGTAGGGCTGGCCCGGACCGGGCTGACCCTGCTGCGCGCCGTAGGGCTGACCCGGCTGCTGCTGGGCGCCGGGGTAGCCGTAGCCACCCTGCGGCTGGCCGCCGTACGGCTGCGGCTGCACGGGGCGCGGGGCGCCGACGAGCGGGGCCTTGAGCGCGGGGACGAGCGAACCGGCGACCGCGCCGCCCGCGAGGGCGAGCGAGGCGATGAGGCCGATGATCAGGCCGGCGCCCGCGTCGAGGTTGTCACTGACGTCGATCAGCGTCCACAGCATCGTCCAGGCGGTCAGGACGGCGAAGCCGGTGCCGACCATGCCGAGGTCCAGGCCGAGCACCTTGCGGGGCTGCGGCTGGGCCCGGTTGAAGACGATGAGAGCTGCGCCGATCACTCCGCCCATGAACGTGCCCAGGCCGTAACCCAGGTTGTCCCAGGCGTTGGGGCCGTCGATGTCTGCCGACGCCGAGCCACCGAAATTCGAGCCCGAGTAGGAGTAGAACTCGAGGAACGAGGCGATGAACAGCAACACCGCTGCTCCGATCACCACGCCGTCGCCTCGAGTGAGGGAGCGGATATTCACTTCAGGGTCCTTCGTAAGTCGTCCGGTCGCCCGGTCAAGTCGTCCGGTCATCGGTGGAGGCGGCGCAAGGCGCAGGGGTGGCCCCACATCGTAGGGACACTATCGTCCACGAGCTGGAGGTGTCTGCCGGGTTCCACAGCGTGACCTCTACCTGCGCAGGAAACTCACGATTCCCGCCGAGATGCCCTGGGCCGCCTTCTGCCGCCAGGAGCCGGACGTGAGCTTGCCCGCGTCCTGCGAGTCCCTCATGTTGCCGCATTCGATGAAGACCTTGGGCACGGTCGACAGGTTGAGTCCGCCCAGGTCGCTACGGGTGTCGAGGCCGGTGCGGTCCCCCACGTAGTTCGACGGCCCCATCTCCGTGAACTGCACGAACTTGCCCACGATGCGCTCGCCGAGGTCCTTCGACGGGCCCACGATCGGGCGGGTGTCCGCGGCGCCCGCGTGCACGGATGCGGGAAGGATCACATGGAACCCGCGGTTGCCCTCGGCGGAGCCGTCCGCGTGCACGGAGACCACGGCGTCGGCGTGCGCCGCGTTGCCGATCTGCGCCCGCTCGGTCACGCACGGGCCCCAGGCGCGGTCCCCGTCCTGGGTGAACTTCACGGTCGCGCCCTGCTGTTCGAGGATCGTCCGCATCCGGCGCGCGACATCCAGGGTGAACCGGGCCTCCGTGTAACCCGAGTTGGTGGACGTCCCCGTGGTGTCGCACTCCTTCGTGCCGTTGCCCACGTTCACGCTCTTGTTGATATCGGACGGGTGCGAGAAGTTTCCCGGATTGTGACCCGGGTCGATCACGACGACCTTGCCCTTGAGAGGGCCGGTGCCGCCGCCGGCCGGCTTCTGCGGCTTCTTCGACGCGGAGGCCGAGGCGGACGCGGAAGCGGACTTCGAGGGGGCCTGCGACGGCTTCCGCGACGCCTCCGCCTTCGACGGGGTCGGCGTCGCGCTCGACGAGGCGCCCGGCGCGGGCAGCACCTTCGGCGGCTCGCTCTCCCCGGGGCCGCTCACCACCTGCCACACCATCCAGCCCGCCAAGGCCGCCGGGACGAGCGCGGCGAGCGCGACGAGCACGGGCCGGCCACCGAAGCGACGGCCCTCCCTCGGGGCATCGCTCCGGTAGAACTCGTCGAAGTCATCGGGGTCCGGGCCTACGTACGACACGCCCCCGACCCTAACCGTGCCCTCAGATTCCCGGGCCCGTTCGGCGCAGGACGCGCAGCGAGTCGCACACCGAGACCTCGGTGAACGCCCCGGACTCCAGTGCCCTGAGGTACACGCGGTACGGGGCCTGGCCGGTCCACTCGTCGTGCTTGACGGGGAACACGTCGTGGATGAGCAGCAGTCCGCCCTCGGCGACGTGCGGCGCCCAGCCCTCGTAGTCCGCGGTGGCGTGCTCGTCGGTGTGACCGCCGTCGATGAAGACGAGGCCGAGCTTGCCGCCCCACGCCTTCGCGACCCGCGGCGACTTCCCGACCAGCGCGACGACGTGATCCTCCAGGCCCGCCGCGTGCAGCGTGCGGCGGAACGTCGGCAGCGTGTCCATCAGACCGACGACCGGGTCGACGGTATGCGGGTCGTGGTACTCCCAGCCCGGTTGCTGCTCCTCGCTGCCGCGGTGGTGGTCGACCGTGAGGGCGCTCACGCCGGCCGCGCGCGCGGCGTCGGCGAGCAGGATCGTCGAACGCCCGCAGTACGTGCCGACCTCCAGGAGCGGCAGCCCGAGCGCGCCTGCCTCGACGGCGGCCGCGTACAGCGCGAGCCCCTCGTCGAGCGGCATGAACCCCTTGGCGGCCTCGAAGGCGGCGAGGACGTCGGCGGCGGGACGGTCGCTTGTGGTGGTCATGCCGCACATGCTGCCGTACGCCGCCGGGCGACCGCTCAGCAGCCCTGCCAGAGCCGGGTCATCACCCGGACCCCGAACCGCAGGCCGTCCAGAGGAACGCGTTCGTCGACGCCGTGGAAGAGGCGGCCGTAGTCCAGGTCGGCCGGCAGCTTCAGGCCCTTGAAGCCGAAGCAGCGGATGCCGAGCTCGGTGAAGGCCTTGGCGTCGGTGCCACCGGGGTTGCAGTACGGGACGGGGTGGCCGTCGGGGTCCTCGGCGCGGACGGCCTCGCACATGGCGTCGACGAGCGGGCCGTCGAACGTCGTCTCCATCGCGATGTCGTGGTTGACCCACTCGCGGCGGACGGACGGCAGGAGCAGGGCGTCGATCGTGTCGATCAGCTCCTGCTCGTGGCCGGGCAGGAAGCGGCCGTCGACGCGGGCCGTCGCCTTTCCGGGGATGACGTTGGTCTGGTAGCCGGCCGTGAACATGGTGGGGTTCGCGGAGTTGCGGAGCACCACCTGCATGAAGTCCGCCACGTGGCCGAGCCGGGCGAGCTCCGCGTCCAGGTCCTCGGCCTCGAAGTCGATCTTGACGCCCTTGAGCTCGGCGGCCTTCTCCAGGAGCGCCCGCACCGGCTCGATCAGGCGGACCGGGAAGGTGTGGCGGCCGATGCGGGTCAGGGACTCGGCGAGGTCGGTGACCGCGTTCTCGTCGTTGGGCGACGAGCCGTGCCCGGCCCTGCCCGTCGCGGTCAGCTCCATCCAGGCCATGCCGCGCTGCGCGTTCTCGATCGGGTAGAGCCTCCGGGTGTCGCCGAGCGCGTACGAGAAACCGCCGCCCTCGCCGATCGCCTCGGTGACGCCCGCGAAGAGGTCGGGGCGGTGTTCGACGAGCCAGTGCGCGCCGAACCTTCCGCCCGCCTCCTCGTCGGCGAGGAACGCGAGGACGAGGTCGCGGGACGGCTTCGTGCCCGTACGGGCGAAGTGCCGCGCGGTGGCGAGCATGACCGCCACCGTGTCCTTCATGTCGATGGCGCCGCGGCCCCAGAGGTAGCCGTCGCGGATCTCGCCGGAGAAGGGCGGGACCCGCCACTCGGCGGCGTCGGCCGGGACGACGTCGAGGTGGCCGTGGACGAGGAGGGCGCCGCGCGCGCGGTCGGCGCCCTCGATACGGGCGACGACGCTGGCGCGCCCCGGCGCGCTCTCGACGAACTCGGACGCGATGCCGACCTCGGCCAGCTTGTCCTCGACCCAGCGGGCGCAGGCCCGCTCGTCGCTGGTCGGGTTGGAGGTGTCGAAGCGGATCAGCTCGGCGCAGAGCTCGACGACCTCGCGCTGCGCTTCTTCGGTGGCCAGGGTGGTCATGCCGCTCCTACGGGGGTGTGCCCGGCGGCGACGGGACGCGCGTCCTCGTCGTCGTCCAGGGTGGTGGTGCCGTACGTCCTGACCCAGCCGAGCAGTCCGAGCACGCTGTACAGGACGAACGCGGTGGCGAGGGAGTTCAGGGCCGGGATGCCGCCGTCGTAGAACTTGCCGACGCAGAAGGCGGCGGCCCAGATGGCGAGCGACATGGGAACCCAGGTCGGGGAGGTGGCGGGGAGGGTGCCCGCCGCGCGGGTTTCGTCGAGAGGCCTGCGCATGCGGCGCACCACCCAGTACTCGGCGACGACGATGCCGCCGATGGGCGGGATCGCGACGCCCAGGACCGACAGGAACTCGGTGAAGTGCGTCATGATGCCGACCGCCGAGAGGGCGGTGCCGGCGACGCCGAGGACGATGGTGACGGCGCCGCGGTGCAGTCGCTTGCCGAAGACGACCTGGAAGAAGTTGACGACGCCGAGCGAGGAGCCGTACAGGTTCCAGTCGTTGATCTTCGCGGTCGACATCAGGACGACGAGGACGCCGAAGACACCGGACGTGGACAGCACGATCTGCGAGACCTCGTTGCTCTTGACCATGTGGCCGAGGAGGACGCCGGTCAGGCCCACGATGTACTCGGAGAGGATCATGGAGGACGCCGTCTGCAGGAAGACGTGGCTTCCCTTCTTGTTGTAGCGGGTCATCTCCGGGGCGACGATCGCGCCCGTCATGTAGCCGCCCGCGATGGCGGTGGCCGCGACGGACAGCGGGATGGCCTGGCCCGGAGGCGGGGAGCTGATCAGGTCGCCGATCGAGTGCTCGCCGAGGGCGCGGACGACGGACCAGGCGACCATCGCGAAGAACAGCGGGGTGACGATCTTGGCGAAGACCGCCATGTAGCGGAAGCCGAAGATCACCAGGACGGTGATGGCGAGGCCCGCCACGACGCACCACAGCCACGGCGGGCCGCCGACGAGCGACGAGACGCTGTTGCCGAAGATCGTGTTCTGGACTCCGAACCAGCCGACGAGGCTGACGGCGATGACGAAGCTGACCAGCGCCGAGCCGTTGCGCCCGAAGCCGACCCAGCGGGTCAGCAGCGGGGTCGCCAGTCCTTCCCGCATGCCGGCCATGCCGATGAGGAAGATGACGACCTCGAGGATGACCGCGCCGAGGGTGAAGGCGAGGAAGGCGTCGCCGAAGGTCATGCCGACGCCGATGGTGGCGCCGAGGGTGAACTGTGAGATGGAGCCGGACTGGGCGAGCCACTGGAGCAGCATCGTCCAGAAGCCGAGCCGCTTGTCCTGGGGGACTCTGGACAGCGCGTAGTCGTCGCTGCCCACGTTCTTCTTCGTGGTGGCCATGGCGTCACGACTCCGTAGGTGCGTTGCCGAGGGTCTGCAGGTGGGCGAGCGAGCCGTAGCGGCTCACGAGGGCGTCGAACTCGTCGGCGTCGTGGAAGTCGACACGTCCGCCGCCGAAGGCCTTCGCGGTCTCGACGGCGAACCGGGCCGCGGCCGCGATGTCCGTCTCGTGGCTGGCGCCGGTCTGGCAGCCGGGGACCGCGGCGGCGGAGGTGACCGCGAGGCCGACCACCGGGGCGGCGGTCGCCGTGGCCGGCTGCAGGATCGAGTTGATGTGGTGTGCACCGTTACCGTAGGGCGTTATGTCCTGAGTCGTCACGGGATACGTGACCAACGGCTCACCGGTGACGACGGCGAGCAGCTCGCCGAGCCGCTCGCTGACCCGCAGCACCCACCCCTCCTTGACGGTGGGGGACAGGGCGAGGCCCTTGTGGTTGATGATGCGGTTGCCCTTGGTGGTGTCGATGGAGAGCACGGCCTCCATGTCGTCGGTCACCTCGTGCCGGTTCATCGTCGCGATGTCGACCGGCGAGTCCATGAAGGGCACCGGGTCGTGCGGCGCGGTCGGGGCGTTCGGGCAGATGTGCGTCGCGATCACCACGTCGCCGTCGAGCACGTCGCCGCGGCGGCGCATGTCGAGCAGCTTGGCGGCGGTGGCGAGCGCGGCGATCGCGCCGTCCGCGTCGGAGACGAGGCCGGTCGCCTCGGGCCGGGCGCCGACCCCGCCGAGTCGGCCGACGACACCGAGGGTGCGGGCGCTGCCGCCGCGGCCGCGGCCCCGGGTGCCCTCGATGCGGACGAGCACGAAGTCGGTCGAGCCGCGCTCGCCCTCCACCGTGGTCACCTCGGCGCCGGAGCCCTCCGGGCCCGCGAGCGCGTCGAGATGGGCGACGACGCGCTTTCCGTCCGCGTCGGGGTCGTCCAGCAGATCCATGACATCCATGACGTGCTTCAACATGCGGTCCCTCTCCCTGCGTCGAGCGGTGGTGCTGACAGCAGAGTCGGGATCGGATAGCGTAATCCGCAAGCATTTCCCGTTATCTGCAATTGAAGTCTGGATGGTGAGATGGCATGGCGGAGATTCCGCTCGACCGGAAGACGCCGGCCGGTGCGCTGCAGACCGTCGACCGGGCCCTGCTCGTGCTGCTCGCCTTCGAGCGGACCCGCCCCGACTGGGGCGTGACCGAGGTCGCCGCCGAGTTCGGCTGGGACACCTCGGTGGCCCAGCGGCTGCTCGCCTCGCTCGCCGGGCGCGGTTTCCTGGTCTCCGACCCGGCGACCCGGCGCTACCGGATCGGGCCCGCCGTGCTGCGCCTGGGCCGTCTCTGGGAGCGCTCGGGGTCGCTCGAGCTGCTCGCCGGGCCCGTCATGGAGGAGCTGCGCGCGGCGACCGGCGACACGGTCCTGTTCTGTCTGCCCGACAGCTTCCACATGCGCTGCGTCGCCGCCGTCGAGGGCGAGGAGGGGCCGCTGCGCTACTACCCGCTGGTCGGCGAGCTGTACCCGGCGCACGCGGGTGCCACCAGCAAGTCGTACTACGCGTTCCTGCCCGACGAGCAGCGCCACCGGCTCTTCCGGGGCCGCCCGATGGCCCGCTTCACCGAGCGCACCGTCACCGACGCGGACGAACTGGAGCGGGAGTTCCTGAGGATCCGCGCCCAGGGGTACGCGTGGACGGTCGGCGAGTACGACGCCGGGATCGGCACCGTCGCCGTCCCCGTCTTCCTCGGCCGCGAGCCCTACGGGAGCCTCAGCCTCGGCGCCGCCAAGGACCGCTTCCCGGACGGGCCCGACGACCGCCTCGACGCCCTGCGCAAGGCCGCCGCACTGCTGGAGCGGCGGCTCACCCACCCGCCCCAGCGCCCCCGGCGCACCCGCGCCGACG
This sequence comes from Streptomyces sp. NPDC059524, assembly GCF_042749255.1. NCBI lineage: Bacteria > Bacillati > Actinomycetota > Actinomycetes > Kitasatosporales > Streptomycetaceae > Streptomyces > Streptomyces sp. NPDC059524. The sequence goes on from NZ_JBHYTK010000059.1 coordinate 26,868, forward strand.
ACTGACGGCGCGCCCCCCGTATCCGCCCCCGCACCACCTTGTCAGGAGCGACCCCCATCGTGAATCTGCTGCTGCTCTCCAACTCGACCCAGTACGGCCGGGGATACCTGGCGCACGCCCTCGACACCGTCACCGCCTTCCTTCCCGCGAAGGCCCGTCTCGCGTTCGTGCCGTACGCGCTGGCCGACCACGACGCGTACACCGCCAAGGTGCGCGGCGCTCTGGAAGGGGCCGGGATCGAGGTGCGCGGCGTGCACGAGGGCGACGGCCCGGTGGCGGTACTCGCCTCCGCCGACGCGGTGTTCGTCGGCGGAGGCAACTCCTTCCGGCTGCTGAGCGCGCTGTACCGGACCGGGCTGCGGGAGGCCGTCGCAGAGGCGGTGCGCGCCGGACTGCCCTACATGGGAGCGAGCGCGGGTACCAACATGGCGGCGCCCACACTGCGCACGACCAACGACATGCCGATCGTGCAGCCGCCGTCCTTCGAGACGCTCGGCCTGGTCCCCTTCCAGATCAACCCGCACTATCTGGACCCGGACCCGGCCTCCACGCACAAGGGCGAGACCCGCGAGGAGCGGCTCACCGAGTTCCTGGAGGAGAACGACGTGCCCGTCCTCGGTCTGCGGGAGGGCTCGTGGCTGCGGGTGGCGGGGGAGCGGGCCTCGGTGGAGGGCGGGCGCCCGGCGCGGCTCTTCCGCCGCGGGGACGCGCCGCGGGAACTGGCGCCGGGCAGCGACGTGTCCGCGCTGCTGGACTCGGTGCCCCGGTTCGACAGCCGCGACTGACGGCCCGCGCCCGGCCGGCGCCGGGGCGGACGGTTCCGCGCCGGGCCGGCGCCGCCTGTCAGCGGACCTGTTCGGTGACGGGGGTCATGGAGAGGTCCAGGGGTACCGGGCCCGGGGCGCCGTGGTGGGTGGCGGAGGAGGCGTGCGGGGCGTGGCCGGGGGCGGTCGCGGCCAGGACGTAGGCGCCGCCGTCCGGGACCGACAGGGAGTAGGAGCCGTCCGCGTCCGTGAGGGCGGCCCCCGCCTGGCGGCCGCGCCGGTCGATCAGGGTGACCTTGGCGCGGGGCACCGGAACCCCGGCCGGGTCGAGGACCCGGCCGCGGAACGCCGCGAGGGCCTCCTCGGCGCGGGCGAGACCCGCGTCCTCCTCACTGCCGGCACGCAGCTGCACCGCCGCGGCACGCCGCCCCGGCAGGAACACGGCGAGCACGACACCGCCCACCACCGCACCGGTGGCGATCAGGAACGCGACGCGGAAACCGTGCATCGTCGGGATCGCGACACCGCCGACATGGTCCGCGGTGTTCGCGAGGACCATGCCGATGACGGCCGAGGACACGGAGGTGCCGATGGAGCGCATCAGGGTGTTCAGGCCGTTGGCCGCACCCGTCTCGGACGGGTCGACCGCGCCGATGATCAGCGCCGGGAGCGAGGAGTAGGCGAGGCCGATGCCCGCGCCGATCACGACCGAGATGATGATGGTCTGCCAGGCCGCGCTCATCAGGCCGAGCCCGGCCCCGTAGCCGACGGCGATGATCAGCATGCCGAGGATCAGCGTGATCTTCTGGCCGAACCGCGCCGAGAGGCGGGCGTACACCGGGGCGGTCAGCATCATGGTCAGGCCCAGCGGCGCCACGCACAGACCCGCGACGACCATGGACTGGCCGAGGCCGTACCCGGTCGCGGTGGGCAGCTGCAGCAGCTGGGGCAGGACCAGCGAGATCGCGTAGAACGCGACGCCGACCATGATCGAGGCGAGGTTGGTGAGCAGCACCTCGCGGCGGGCGCTGGTGCGCAGGTCGACGAGCGGGGCCTTGAGGCGCAGCTCCATCACGCCCCAGGCGACGAGCACGACGAGGGCCGCGGCGAACAGGGTGAGGGTCGTCCCCGAGCCCCAGCCCCAGTCGCTGCCCTTGGTGATCGGCAGGAGCAGCAGGACCAGACCGGCGGAGAGCCCGATGGCGCCCGCGAGGTCGAAGCGGCCCGGCGCGCGCAGCGGGCTCTCCGGTACGAAGGCCAGGGTCAGCGCGATCGCGACGACGCCGAGACCGGCCGCGCCGAAGAAGAGGGCGTGCCAGTCGGCGTGCTGGGCGACGAGCGCGGCCAGCGGCAGCGCGAGGCCGCCGCCGACGCCGATCGAGGAGGACATCAGGGCCATCGCCGAGCCGAGCTTCTCCGGCGGCAGCATGTCGCGCATCAGGCCGATGCCGAGCGGGATGGCGCCCATGGCGAAGCCCTGGAGCGCGCGCCCGGCGATCATCACGAGCAGGTTGTCGGTGAAACCGCAGATCAGCGAGCCGACGACCATGACGGCGAGACTGGCGAGCAGCATCCGGCGCTTGCCCGCGAGGTCACCGAGGCGCCCCATGATCGGGGTGGAGACGGCGCCGGCGAGGAGCGTGGCGGTCAGGACCCACGTGGCGTCGGAGGGCGCGGTGTCCAGCAGTTCCGGCAGGTCCTTGATGACCGGGACGAGCAGGGTCTGCATGACGGCGACGACGATGCCGGTGAAGGCGAGGACGGGGACGACGCCGCCGGTGCGGCGGGACGAGGTCGTCGGTAGGGACATGAAGGAGGGCCTCCGGGGGCGGTCTCGGTCGAGATGTGGGACTGCGGTGCTGCTGTTCTCAAGGCGGCGGAACGGCGGGTGGCGGTCCGGGTGTCATGTGTCACGTGTCATGGGGGAGCGCCACGCACACCGCTGTGCGTGACGCTTGCGTGTATCCCGAACCCGTTTCCTCGGGCGACTATTCCGACGATCGTCGTACGAGTCGGAACCTTGACCTTTTCATTACGCACCCCCTGTGTGCCCGCCCCCGGTCCCGCCCGCCGGGATTTCTGACACAACGTCAGATTCGGTCTTCCGCTCTACTGGAACGTGTTCTACCGTGCGCCGCATGGGCATCGCCATCACGCAGGAACAGCGGGAACTCGCGGACTCCGTGCGCGGCTGGATCGCGCGCGCCGTACCGCCCGACGAGGTGCGCAAACTGCTCGACGCCCCGGCCGCCCCGGGCGTCCGGCCACCGCACTGGGACGGCCTCGCCGCCCAGGGCCTGCCCGGCCTGCACCTGCCCGAGGACTGCGGCGGCGGAGGCGGCACCCTGCTCGACCTCGCCGTGGCCGTCGAGGAGGCAGGCCGGGCCGCGCTGCCCGGCCCCTTCCTCGGCAGCGCCCTCGCGGCCGAGGTGCTGCGCCGGGCCGGGGTGCGCGAGCTCGCGGGCGCGCTGGCCGCAGGGGAGCGGATCGGCGCCGTCGCCTTCGGCCCCGGCGGCCTCACCGCCGTCACCGGCCCCGACGGACTCGTCCTGGACGGCGCCGCGCCGCCCGTCCTCACCGGCGCCGACGCCGACCTCCTCGTCCTCGCCGCCGAGACCGCCGACGGCACCGTGTGGCTCGCCGCCGACGCCGCCACCCCCGGACTCACCGTGCGCGTCCACGACAGCGCCGACCCGACCCGGCCCACCGCCGAGATCACCGCGAGCGGCGCCGCCGTCCCGGCCGACCGCGTCCTCGCCGTCGACGCCGGGCTCGTCCGCGACCTCGCCGCCGTACTGCTCGCCGCCGACGCCTGCGGCGGCGCCGCCTGGGCGCTGGCCACCGCCGCCGAACACGCCAAGGTACGCGAACAGTTCGGGCGGCCCATCGGCCAGTTCCAGGGCGTCAAACACCTCTGCGCCGACATGCTCGTCCGCGTCGAACAGGCCTGCGCGCTGGTCTGGGACGCCGCCCGCGCCCTGGGCGAGGAGCAGACCGCCCCGGAGGCCGGGGCCCTCGTCGCCGCCCTCGCCGCGGGGACCGCCCTCGACGCCGCCTACACCTGCGCCAAGGACTGCATCCAGATCCTCGGCGGCACCGGCTTCACCTGGGAGCACGACGTCCACCTGTACCTGCGCCGCGCCGTCGTCGCCCGGCAGCTCCTCGGCGCCGGCGACGCCCACCGGCTGCGCGCCGTACGCCTCGCCGAGACCGGCGCCCGCCGCGAACTCCGCCTCGAACTGCCCCCCGAGGCCCAGGCCCACCGCGACAGCGCCCGTACGGCGCTCGCCCCCGCCCACGGCCTCGACCCGCGCGCCGCCCGCCGCGCGCTCGCCCCCACCGGATACGCCGCCCCGCACCTCCCGCCCCCGTACGGACTCGGTGCCGGGCCCCTGCAGCAGCTCGCCGTCCAGCAGGAGCTGGCGGCCGCCGGGATCAAGCTGAGCGACCTCGGCATCGCCACCTGGGTCGTCCCCTCGCTCCTCTCCCACGGCACCCAGGAGCAGCGCGACCGCTACCTCCCCGCGACCCTGCGCGGCGAACTCCTGTGGTGCCAGCTGTTCTCCGAACCCGGCGCCGGATCCGACCTCGCCTCCCTGCGCACCCGCGCCGAGCGGCTGCCCGACGGGCGCTGGCGGATCAACGGGCAGAAGGTGTGGACGAGCGCCGCCCAGTGGGCCGACCACGGCATCCTGCTGGCCCGCACCGACCCCGACGCCCCCAAGCACAAGGGACTCACGTACTTCCTCGTCGACATGAAGAACACGGACGGCATCGACATCCGCCCGCTGCGCGAGATCACCGGCGACGCCCTCTTCAACGAGGTGTACTTCGACGACGCCGTGCTGCCCGCCGACGCGGTGGTCGGCGAGGTCGACGACGGCTGGCGGGTCGCCCGGCACACCCTGGGCAACGAACGCGTCCACATGGCCGACCAGCTGACCTTCGACACCGGTCTGGAGGCCCTGCTCGCACGGGCCGGCGACCTCGACGGCTCCTACCGGGCCCGGATCGGCTCGCTCGCCGCCCAGGCCCACGCGCTCGCCTGCATCGGGCTGCGCACGACGCTCCAGCAGGTCGCGGGGGAGGGGCCGGGGCCCGGCGCCTCCGTACGCAAGCTCGTCCAGACCCCGCACCAGCAGCAGGTCGCCGAACTGGCCCTCGAACTCCTCGGCCCCGCGGGCGCGCTGCGCGAGGGCCCCGGGCAGCGCGCCCTGCACGGCTTCCTCCTGTCCCGCTGCCTCACCATCGCGGGCGGCACGACACAGGTGCAGCTCAACGTGGTGGCGGAACGGATCCTGGGCCTGCCCCGCGACTGAGGACGCCAGGGGCTGTCCGGCAGGTCAGGGGCGGCCCCGGCCATGATCCGCCGGACAGTTCCTAGGCGTCGGCGGCGGTGCGGGCGGCGAACACCTCCCGTATCACCGCCAGATCCACCGGGCGCTCGTAGTGGTCCTGCGCCCAGTCGCGGAACGCCTCCGGGGTGCCGTCGACGACCAGACGCAGCAGCCAGGCCGCGCCGTCGGAGTCCGGCTCGCCCTCCGGGAACGTGATGTCGCCCGTGTGCCAGCGGGAGTCGTCGGTCTCGCGCCAGATGCAGGCGGTCACCAGCGGGATGTGCTCGTCGTTGAACGCGGGCTCGTCCACGTACGGCCGGAACACGTCCGGGACGGAGTCGAGCACGCCCGGCCACGGTCCCTCGTCGTCGGTCGTGTACGGGCTCATCCACGACTCGTGGTCGAACACCCGGACGTAGACCCCGGCGGGGGAGAAGACGACCGCGGCGTCGTCACCCGAGCCGTTGACCACGAGGAACACGTCCTCGCCGGCGCCGCCCCAGTCGGCCTCGTACACGTGACAGGGATACCTGCCCGACGGGTTGACGACGGCCTCCGCCGCCGCGACGGCGCGGCAGCGGGCCTGGAGGGTCGGGATGTCGGGCAGCCGGCGGGCCACGTCAGGTGCGCTCATGAGGAGATTTGAGCACGGGCCTCCGACAGCGCCTCCTCCGTCACCTGTGACGGTGTGCGCGGGCGGCCGCGCGGCGGATGTGCCCCGTCAGGGCGCGAGACCGCGCGCAACCGGTCGCGGCCCCGGGCCCGAACCCCCGGCGGAAAGGGGTGTCCGCCGCGGCAGCCGCCCGGCGGCAGGGGCGGGCATGATGGGCCCCATGTCCGCAACGCCCGCGCCCGAGACACCCGCGACCGCCCCGAGAGGCACCCGCACGGGCCGCCCCCGCGTCACCTCGCGCGAGCAGATCGTCGCGGCGGCCCGCCGGCTCATCGACGAGGACGGCTGGGAGAAGCTCTCCATGCGCCGGCTCGCCGCGGAGCTCGGCATCGGCGCGACGACCCTCTACCACCACATCGAGGGCAAGGACGACCTCCTCGTCCTCCTCCTCAACCACTACGTCGAGCAGATCGAGCGCCCCGCCCTGCCGGAGGCCCCGCGCGAGCGCGTCGTCGCGGCCGCCGCCGCGATGCACGACGCGCTCGCGGCCTGGCCCTGGGCCGCCGAGATCCTCACCGCCGACGGCTTCGTCGGTCTGCTCGACGAGTCCGCGCTGTGGATGGTGGAGGCCGTCCTCGCCGCCGCCCAGGAACACGGCTGCACCCCGGACCGCTCCGTCGAGGTCTTCCGGCACCTCTGGTACTACACGGTCGGCGAGATCCTCGTCCGCGCCCACTCCCCGCACCGCCGCACCGACCGCACCCCGGCCGCCTTCCGCGCCGCCTTCGACGCCGACCGTGTCCCGCACCTCGCCGCCGTCGCCCCCCGCTGGGCCGGCCTCTGCGCCCGCGACACCTACCCCGAGGGGCTGCGGACCTTCGTCGACGGACTCCTCGGCCCGGCCGGAGGCTGAGCGAGCCGGAGGATCAGGCCGCCGGGTGCCGGAAGACGACCTCCGGGTTCGCGGCCGTGGGGCCGTCGAGCAGCGGCGCGGACACGCCCCGCAGATGGAGGTCGAAGAACGCGGCCACGTAGTCGCTGGTGATCTGCCGGCTCCGCGTGCCCGAGAGCGGCACCGACGGGTCCGGCAGTCCCAGCCGCTCCGCGACATAAGGCAGGTCGGTGAAGGTGTAGTGGCCGGAGCCGGTCACCGTCAGCCACCGCTTCCAGCCGTCGAGCCGGGACCAGGCGGCGGGCCAGTCCGTGCCCGGCGAGCCCGGGGCGTGGGTGTCCGCGGTGCCCATCATCAGGAACGGGCGCCGGCCGAGCCCGGCACCGGGCTCGGGCAGGTAGAAGTCGCCGTCCAGGTTCACCCCCGCCCGCACGCGGTCGTCGGCGGCCATCGTCGCCGCCGCGGACGCGCCCCCGATCGAGTGCCCGGCGGCCCCGACCCGCCGGAAGTCGATCATGCGGGACACGGCCCCGGCCCGGTGCGGATCGCCCAGCTCGTCGAGTACGAAGGACAGGTCGGCGGCCCGGTTGCGTACGGCGGCCGCCCGCGCCACCGGGTCGTTGTCGACCGGCTCGCACGCCGCGCACGGCAGGATCCGGTGCCCGGGGTACTCGGTGGCGACCGACTCGTACGCGTGGTCCACGGTCGCGACGACATAGCCGCGGCTCGCGAGCTCGTCGGCGAGCGAGGTGAGCGTGGTGCGCGGCATCGAGAAGCCGGGCGAGAGCAGGACCAGCGGGTAGCGCCCCGGTGCGGGGGCCGCCGAACGGTACGCGTGGGTGCGGATCCCTGCGACGGTCTCGGCCCGCACCAGATCGCCGAGGCCGCGCGCCGCCAGCAGAAGCCGGGCCTCCTCGACGGTCATGTACGGCGCGGCCGCGCCCCGGGCGGCCCGGGCCGGATAGGACAGGGACACCATCAGCTCCCGGCCCCGCGCCTTCGGCACCCACAGGTCCTGACGGCTGCGGTCGACGAGGTGCAGCGTGCGGCGCCCCACCGGATGTGCCCCGCCTGGAACCGGCAGTTCCGGGACGGCGGCGTCCGGTGACGGCGACGGTGACTGCACGCCGGCGTCCGACGTCGGGGCGGACACGTGGGCCCCGAGTGACGGGGACGGAGACGCCGCGGCGGTCGCGGCGGCATCGAGGAGCGGCACGGACAGGGCGAGGGCGAGGGCCACGGTCACGGCGGACCGGCGCGAACTGATCGTCATGCAGGGGAAGTTAGGCCCCGCAGCGGGGTCGGGTCGTCAGCGCCCGGGGGGACCTGCGCGTAGTACCGCGGGGGGACCGCCACCGCCCGGACGGCACCCCGGGCCCACGGGCGGCGGCCGCCCCGGCCGGGCCGTATCGTCGCACCCGTGGAGCTCAGACACCTCACCGGATTCGTCGCCGTCGCCGAGGAACTGCACTTCGGGCGGGCCGCCGAGCGGCTGCACATCGCCCAGTCGCCGCTGAGCCAGCAGATCCGGCTGCTGGAGCGGGACCTCGGGGTGCGGCTCTTCGACCGGACCACCCGGACCGTGCGGCTCACCTCCGCCGGACAGGCCCTCGTGGAACCGGCCCGGCGGCTGCTCGCCGACGCCGCCGCCCTGCGCCGCACCGTGCGCGCCGCCCAGCACGGCGAGACCGGCCGGGTCACCGTCGGCTTCGGCGGCGCCAGCGCCTACGCCGCGCTGCCCGCCCTGACCCGCGCCGTGAACGCCGAACTTCCCGGCGTCGAACTGGTCCTGGAGGGCCAGATCTTCACCGGCGAGGCGCTCGCCCGGCTCACCGACGGCACCATCGACCTCGGCGTCGCCGCCCTGCCCGTACGCCGCGGCATCACCGCCCGCGTCGTCCGCGCCGAGCCCCTCGTCTGCGCCCTGCCCGAGGACCACCCGCTCGCCGCCCGGGACGGGGTGACCTTCGCCGACCTCGCCGACGAGCGCGTCGTCACCTTCCCCGTCGCCCGCGGCTCCGCCGTGCGGGAGGCCATGGTGCAGGGCTGCCACGACGCCGGGTTCGCCCCGCGCATCGCGCAGGAGGCCCCGGACTCGTACAACCTGCTCGCCCTGGTCGGCGCCGGGGTCGGGGTCGCCGTCGTCGTCGGCTCCGCGCGCTCGATCCATCTGGAGCACGTCGTGTTCCGGCCCCTCGTCGGCCCCGGAGTGCCCGTCCTGCCGATCGCGCTCGCCTGGCGCACCGGCAACGACAGCGCCGCCCTCGCCGCCGTCCTGGAGATCGCCGAGCGCGTCCTCCCGACCCCGGCGGATTATGTGGCGTAGCGGCACACTGCGGTCCGGAATCGGTCTTGGACAGCACTTAATCCCCGGGGCAGAGTGAACGCCATGCCCGATCCGCAGCCGCAGCAGCCCCAGACGCAGGCACGGCGGCCCGCCGCGCCGCTCGCCGGGATCAAGGTCGTCGACCTGTCCAAGATCCTCGCGGGGCCGTACGCCACCATGTCCCTCGCCGACCTCGGCGCCGACGTGACCAAGGTCGAGCACCCCGAGGGCGGCGACCCGACCCGCCGCTGGGGCCCGCCCTTCCAGGGCGAGGACGCCACCTACTACCTCGCCGCGAACCGCAACAAGCGGTCCGTCACCCTCGACCTCAAAACGGCGGACGGGCAGGCGGCCGTGCACCGGATGCTCGCCGACGCCGACGTCCTCGTGGAGAACTTCCGCCCCGGCAGCAGCCTCGCCCGCCTCTTCGACTACCGCGAACTCACCGCCCGCCACCCGCGCCTGGTCGTCCTGCACATCTCCGCCTTCGGCGAGAGCGGCCCGCTGCGCGACGAACCCGGCTACGACATGGTCGCCCAGGCCGCCGCCGGCCTCATGTCCCTCACCGGCGAGACCGACGGCCCGCCCGTCAAGGCGGGCTTCGCGATGGGCGACCTCGGCGCCGCCCTCTTCGGCCTCATCGGCATCACCTCCGCCCTCGTCGAACGCGCCCGCACCGGACGCGGCCAGTACGTCACGACCTCCCTGTACGAGACCCAGCTCGCCCTGCACGCCAACTGGGCCACCGCCCACTTCGCCACGGGAGAGCGGCCGACCCGGCTCGGCTCCGGGCACCCGAGCCTCGTCCCGTACCAGGCCTACGAGGCGTCCGACGGACACTTCGTGATCGCCGTCGGCAACGACGCGCTGTTCCGCCGCCTGGGCGAGGCGCTCGGCCTGGACGCCCTCGCCGACGACCCGCGTTACGCGACGAACGCCGCCCGCGTCGTCAACAGGACCGAACTGAACGAGCAGTTGGGTCGCGCGCTGAAGGGCGACACCGTCGCCGGATGGTGCGAGCGGCTCAAGGCGGCGGGTGTGCCCGTCGCGCCCATCCGGCACCTCGACGAGGTGTACGCCTGCCCGCAGACCGAGGCGCTCGGCATGGTCCAGGAGGTGGACCATCCCACCGCCGGACGCTTGCGCCAGGTCGCTTTCCCTGTGAGTTTCGACGGCGTACGCCCCGCCGTGCGCACCGCACCGCCCCTGCTCGGCCAGCACGACGACGACCGTCACCAGCCTTGACCAGCCGTAACCAGCCTTGACCAGCCGTCAACAGCCGCCACCAGCCGTCACCAGCAAGGAGTCTGAGACCCTCATGGCGTTCCCCGCGCTCGACCCCGTCGACCCGCTGAACCTCGAAGCCCTCCTCACCGACGAGGAGCGCGCCGTGCGCGACACCGTGCGGCAGTACCTCGACGACAAGGTCGAGCCGCACATCGCCGAGTGGTTCGAGAACGGCGAGATGCCCACGCTGCCCGAACTCGCCCGTGAGTTCGGCAAGATGGGCCTGCTCGGCATGCACCTGGAGGGGTACGGCTGCGCCGGCATGTCGGCCCGCGCCTACGGCATCGCCTGCCGTGAACTGGAGGCCACCGACTCCGGTCTGCGCTCCTTCGTCTCCGTGCAGGGCTCCCTCGCCATGTTCGCCATCCACCGCTTCGGCTCGGAGGAGCAGAAGCAGGAGTGGCTGCCGCGGATGGCCGCCGGCGAGGCCATCGGCTGCTTCGGGCTCACCGAGCCCGACCACGGTTCGGACCCGGCTTCCATGACGACGCGGGCCCGGCGCGACGGGGACGACTGGATCCTCGACGGCCGCAAGATGTGGATCACCAACGGGTCGGTGGCCGCCGTCGCCGTCGTCTGGGCGCGGACCGAGGACGGCGTACGCGGCTTCGTCGTGCCGACGGACACGCCCGGCTTCTCGGCGCCGCTCATCAAGCACAAGATGTCGCTGCGCGCTTCGGTGACCAGTGAGCTGGTCCTGGACGGGGTACGGCTGCCGGCCTCCGCGCAGCTGCCCGAGGCGCGGGGTGTCGGGGCGCCGCTGACCTGCCTGAACGAGGCCCGGTACGGCATCGTGTGGGGCGTCACGGGTGCGGCCCGTTCGGCCTGGCAGGCGGCGCGTGACTACTCCCTCCAGCGGGAGCAGTTCGGGAAGCCGATCGCGGCGTTCCAGCTCACGCAGCAGAAGCTGGTCGACATGGCGCTGGAGCTCCACAAGGCGACGCTCACCGCGCTGCACCTCTCCGCGCTGAAGGACTCGGACGCCGGCGTCCACCCGGCCCAGATCAGCTTCGGCAAGCTCAACAACGTCCGCGAGGCCATCGAGATCTGCCGCACCGCCCGGACGATCCTCGGTGCCAACGGGATCTCGCTCGAATACCCCGTCATCCGCCACGCCAACAACCTCGAATCGGTCCTCACCTACGAAGGCACCACGGAGATGCACACCCTGTCCCTGGGTCAGGCCCTGACGGGCCACGCCGCGTTCCGCTGACCGGGCTCCGCCCCCGCCGCCGAGCCCTGGCGGGGGCCACCCGTGCCCCCCATCTCCGCGCCCCTACCGGCCCCTCCCCCTCCGGCACCTCTAGCCTCCGGCACCTCCCGAGTCCGGCGCCTCCCGAGTCCGGCACCTCCCGAGTCCGGCGCCTCCCGAGTCCGGCGCCTCTAGCCTCCGGCGCCTCCCGAGTCCGGCGCCTCCCGTGTCCGGCACCTCCGGCCTCCGGCGCCTCTAGCCTCCGGCGCCTCCCGAGTCCGGCACCTCCCGCCTCCGGCGCGGGGAGCCTCTCCCATAGCCCGGCCCCTGCTCCCACCCACCCGCCCCCTCCGGGGGCGTCGGCCCGGCGCCCGGCCTCGGTAGCACGCCAGCCCTGGGCGTGCGTTCTGGTTGCCCCACCTCGGGCCGCCCGAATGCCGTCGCCGGCTACAGGGCCGTCGTGGCCGGTCGCGCAGTTCCCCGCGCCCCTGACGGGACGCACCTGCCCGGCACCTCTCCCCTCTGGCTTGGAGCCTCCTCCCTCCCGACCTGGCGCCTCTCTCTTGGCCTGCCGCCTGCTCCCACCACCCGCCCCCTCCGGGGGCGTCGGGCCCGGCGCCCGGCCTCGGGCAGCACCCAGCGCAGGATGCGCATCCAACGACGATCCGGCACCGGGCAGATGCCCCCAAGGAACGCGGGGCTGCAGCGACATACGACTCCGCCATGCGAACACGATCAGCCTCGGCCCTGCTCCCGCCCACCCGCCCCCTCCGGGGGCGTCGGCCCGGCACCCGGCCCCGGGCAGTACCCCCAGCCGGGGGTGTTCCAGGCTCCCCGCCTTGAGGCTGCGCTCCGGCTCCGGGTGCGGCTCGGTCGTCCCAGCCTTGGGCAGTCTGCCGCCTGGGGCGGCACGGGTGGGCAAGGCGGCACCCCGGTGCTGGGTGCGCGATCGAACGGGCTTCGCCGTAGGGGCCGGGCGTCGTCGCCGGCTGCCGCGTCGTTGTGGCTGGTCGCGCAGTTCCCCGCGCCCCTTGCGGGGCGCATCTGCCCTCGCGTTGAGCGCGCGCACGTGGGCACAGTCCCGCGTCCCTGGCGGGGCGCGTCTGCCCTCGCCTTGAGTGCGCTCACGTGGCGGAGCCGCAGGTGAATGCAGCCCCGGAACGGAATCGTGCCGCCGGCGGGAGGTGGCGGTCTCGCTCGTGGGTGCGGGCCCCTTCACATGGGGGGCTCGGGGTGTCAGTATCTGACGGGTCGTCAGGTAATGGATAAGCGTAGGTGCTGGCCTTCAGGAAGGGTCCCGTAGCCATGAAGTCGTACATAGTCGGCGTCGGCATGACCAAGTTCGAGAAGCCGGAGAGCCGCGACTGGCAGTACTGGGACATGGCGAAGGAGGCGGGGGAGGCCGCGCTCGCCGATGCCGGGGTCGCGTACGAGGACGTGCAGCAGGTGCCGGTCGGATACTGCTTCCAGGCGTCCACGGCCGGCCAACGGGCCGTCTACGAACTCGGGTTGACCGGCGTCCCGGTCTACAACGTCAACAACAACTGCGCGACGGGCTCGAGCGCCCTGATGCTCGCCCGCCAGTTCGTCGAGAGCGGCGTCAACGACTGCGTCCTCGCCCTCGGCTTCGAGAAGATGCAGCGCGGGGCGCTGGGGGGAGGGGCCGACGGCGGGGACTTCAAGACGTCACCGGTCGCCCGTCACTACGGGATCATGGCCGCCCGCCACGGCTTCGAGATGAGCCCGCCCACCGCCCAGATCTTCGGCGACGCGGCCCGCGAGCACATGGAGAAGTACGGCACGACGCCCGCCCAGCTCGCCGCCGTCGGCGCCAAGAACCACCGCCACTCGGTGAACAACCCCTACGCCCAGTTCCAGGACGCGTACACCGTCGACGAGGTCCTCGCCGCGAAGACGATCCACCAGCCGCTCACCAAGCTGCAGTGCTCCCCGACCTCGGACGGCGCCGCCGCGGCCGTCGTCGTCTCCGAACGCTTCGTCGAGGAGCGGGGCCTCGGCGACAAGGCCGTCGAGATCACCGCGCAGGCGATGACCACCGACACCGAGGAGTCCTTCGCGTCCGGCTCCTGCATCGACGTCGTCGGTCAGCCGATGTCCCGCGAGGCCGCCCGCCAGGTCTACGCCGCCTCCGGACTCGGCCCCGAGGACCTCGACGTCATCGAGCTGCACGACTGCTTCTCCATCAACGAACTCCTCACCTACGAGGCCCTCGGCCTGTGCGCCCCCGGCGAGTCCGGCAAACTCGTGGAGTCCGGCGCGACGACGTACGGCGGCCGCTGGGTGGTCAACCCGTCGGGCGGACTGATCTCCAAGGGGCACCCGCTCGGCGCCACCGGCATCGCCCAGGCCGCCGAACTCACCTGGCAGCTGCGCGGCACCGCAGGAGCGCGCCAGGTCGAGGGCGCCCGCGTCGGCCTCGCCCACAACATCGGCCTCGGCGGCGCCGCGGTCGTCACCCTCCTGCGCCGCCCCTGACCCGCCGGGAGCCTCAGGCGGCGCCGGGCCACTCGTCGGCCAGGGCCGCCATCAGCACGGCGTCCCGCCGGCGCCCGTCCCACAGTTCGGCCTGCCGGCGTACGCCCTCGACGACGAAGCCGGCCTTCGCGTACACGTGCAGGGCCCGCTCGTTGTCCGCGTACGCCTCCAGCTGGATCCGGTGCAGCCCGGCCGACTCGAACCCGTACCGGACGACGAGCCGCAGGGCCTCCGAGCCGAGCCCGCGGCCCCGGCCACGCGCCCCGATCGCGGTACGGAACGTGGCGCAGCGGTGCTCCGGCTCCCACTCGTTGAGGACGACCTCACCGACCAGCTCGCCCGTGGCCCGGTCCGTCACGGCCAGGTCGAGCCGGTCGGTCTGCGCGGCGCGCGAGCCGTACCAGGCGCGCAGCCGCTCCAGCGTGAACGTGCCGCCGCCCGTGAACCGTTCGACCTCCGGGTCGCCGACGACCCCGGCCATCACGACCGCGTCGTCCTCGGTGAACGGGCGCAGCAACACCTTCTCCCCGGTCAGCACGGGCTTGTGGGTGAAGACGGTCTGCGCCGGAGCCGGAGGTGTCGTCATCCGGCGCATTCTGGTGCGGGTGTCGTTCCACGGCCACGGAATTACACGCGGCCGTATTACACGCGGCCGTGGAACGACACCCGGTTCAGTCGTCCAGCTCGCACTCGAGGTCCTCGCGCACCTCTTCCAGGCGCGTCTCCCAGAAGTCGGAGAAGTCCGGGCCCTGGCGCAACCGGTTGAGCACCGAGGTCAGCTCGTCCAGGCCGTCCAGCGCGGCCTGCGGCTCGGCGTCCTCGAACGTCCGTCGGTACAGCGTGAACACCCCGAGCGCGACCAGGAACTCGGGGACCGAGTCCGCGGCGTAGCCGCCGTACCCGGCCGCGTGGTCCCAGCCGTCCGGGTCGTACACCTCCACGGTGCCGCTGTCACCGCACACCATGAGGTGCAGCACCCCCCAACCGGTGCCGATGCAGTACGAGTAGCGGCTCGGCGGCGAGTCGTCGTCCGGGGTGCGCTCGCCGAACAGCTCGTCCGGGTCCGCCTCCCACATGCCTTCGTCGGTGAGCTTCGCCGAGTCGTAGTCGACGGCGCCGAGCCGTACCGCGGGGACGCCGACCTCGGTGAGGAAGGCCCGGGTCGGCTCGTGGGTCAGCGCGGCGGGCAGGTCGGCGGGGGAGGGCCGCCACAGGCTGCCCGCGCCGAAGCAGGACTCCAGCCAGGCGGCTGAGGGCTTCCCCGCGGCCAGTTCGGAGAGTTCGGCGAGTCCGGAGAGTTCGGTGGTGGAGATCACCGGGACACCCTAGAGACGCGTACGCAAGCGCCGGGACCTAGGTCCCGGGACGTATGACCTGTGACCCACCCCAGGTGCACCGAAATCCTGATGTACGGGGCGTCGGCGGCCTGGGACCATGACACTCATGCTGCGAACGCCCGCCGGCTCCACCGGCTCCGACACCGAGATACGCACGGCCAGGCCCGCGCCGCCCGCCTGGCTGGTCGTGGCGGTGGCCTGTGCCGGACAGTTCCTCGTCGTCCTCGACGTGTCCGTCGTGAACGTCGCCCTGCCGTCCATGCGCACCGACCTCGGGCTCAGCGCCGGCGGCCTGCAGTGGGTCGTCAACGCGTACTCGATCGCCTTCGCCGGGTTCATGCTGCTCGGCGGCCGGGCCGGCGACCTCTACGGGCGCAAGCGGATGTTCCTCGTCGGGCTCGGCCTGTTCACGCTGGCCTCGCTCGCCGGCGGGCTCGCCCAGGAGGGCTGGCAGCTGCTCGTGGCCCGCGCCGTGCAGGGCCTCGGCGCCGCCGTCCTCGCCCCCTCCACCCTGACCCTGCTCACCGCCGCCGTGCCGGAGGGCCCCGCGCGCGCCCGCGCCATCGCCACCTGGACCGCGGTCGGCGCGGGCGGCGGCGCCGCGGGCGGACTCGTCGGCGGCGTCCTCACCGAGGCGCTCGACTGGCGCTGGGTCCTGCTGATCAACGTGCCGCTGGGCGCCGTCGTCCTCGCGGCCGCCGCCCGCTGGATCCGCGAGTCCCGGGCCGGCGGCGCCCGCCGGCTCGACCTGCCCGGCGCGGTGCTCGTCACCGCGGGCACGGCCGTCCTCGCCTACGGCATCGTGCAGACCGAGGCGGAGGGCTGGGGCGCGGTGGGCACGCTCGTGCCGCTGGCGGCCGGCGTGCTGCTCATCGCGGCGTTCCTCCTCGTCGAGGCCCGTACGAAGGTGCCGTTGATGCCGCTCGCCCTGTTCCGGGTGCGGCCCGTGGCCGTCGCCAACGCGGCGATGTTCGTGTGCGGCATGGGCAGCTTCGCCATGTGGTTCTTCATGACCCTCTACGCGCAGAACGTGCTCGGGTACACCCCCGTCGAGGCCGGGCTCGCCCTCGTGCCCAGCTCCCTCGCGGTCGTCGCCGGATCCAAGCTCGCGCCGCGGCTGATGCGGAGGATCGGGGCGCGGAACGTGGCGGTGCTCGGGGTCGTGACGACCGCCGCCGGGTTCTTCTGGCAGTCGGCCATGACGGAGCACGGGGTGTACGTGACGACGATCATGCTGCCCGGGATCGCGATGATGGCCGGCGCGGGGCTCGCCATGACGCCGCTCGCGTCGCTGGCCACGTCGGGGGCGGCGGCCTCGGACGCGGGGCTCGTCTCCGGGCTCGTCAACACGTCCCGCACGTTGGGCGGGGCGTTGGGGCTCTCGGTGCTGTCCACGGTCGCGGCGAGTCGCTCCGCGGGTCGGTCGGATCCGGCGGGCCTCACCCATGGGTATGCGGGGGCGTTCCTCTGGGGCGGGTGCATCCTGCTGGTGGCGCTCGTGATCCTGGTCGGGGGGCTGCCGCGGGGGCGCTCCGGCAACCCGTCTGCCGAGTGACTCTCGCGTCGCCGGGTGCGGGCCGGTGGGGCTTCTCGCGCAGTTCCCCGCGCCCCTGAGATGCGCACTTCGTGCGCGATCTCATCGGGCGCCTGCGCATCGGGGAAATGCGCCCGAAGGGCATGCAT
>NZ_JBHYTK010000060.1:0-11084 GCF_042749255.1 Streptomyces sp. NPDC059524
AGGGACCGGCCGAGTCTCCCGTCCAGCGTACGGCAGCCGGTCCCGGGCCGGTCAGCCCGCGGCTCGGGGCGGGGCGGCCACGGGGCGCGCGGGGACGAGCTGCAGCCGGTGGGCCAGGGCGGCCGCCTCGCCGCGGCCGGCGACGCCCAGCTTGGCCAGGATGTTCGAGACGTGGACGCTGGCGGTCTTCGGGGAGATGAAGAGTTCCTCGGCGATCTGGCGGTTGCTGCGGCCGGCGGTGACCAGGCGCAGGACGTCGCGTTCGCGGCTGGTGAGGCCGAGCTGGTCGGCGGGGTCGGCCGGGGTGTCCGGGCGGCGCGGGGTGTGGGCGGGGCTCAGGCTCAGGCGGGCGCGCTGGGCGAGGAGGGTGACGGACTCGGTGAGCGGTCGGGCGCCGAGGTGGTCGGCGACGGCGGCGACGAGGCGGAGGAGCTCGGTGGCGCGGTCGCGGTCGTCCTCGGCGGAGCTGCCGGACGCGGCGGCGGAGACGAGGAGGGACTCGGCGAGGCGGTAGCGGACGCGGGCGAGGTCGTAGGGGCGCTCGAGGGGTTCGAAGGCGGTGACGGTGGCGGACCAGTCGTCGGCGGTGTCGCGGCCTTCGGCACGGAGCAGTTCGGCGCGGACCCACTGTTCGTGGGCCTGCCAGACGGGGACGTGGACGGCCTGGGCCTTGGCGGCGTCGCGGATACGGGCGACGGCCTCGGTGCGCTCCGCCTCGGCGGCGGGCAGGCCCCGGGCGTCGGCCTCCGCGGCGGCGGCGGTGCGCAGCAGGGGCCAGAGGTAGCGCTGCATGGAGTGCGGGAGGCCGGCGGTGACGAGCCGGTCGAGTTCGGCGCGGGCGTCGAGGAGGCGGCCCTGGGCGACGGCGAGAGCGAGGGAGAGATGGGTGAGGGGCAGCAGGTACTGCGGCATCGGATCGTGGGTGCCGTAGAGCTCACGGGCCGCTGCCAGGTGGGCGGCGGATTCCTGGAGGGCGCCGCGGGCGAGGGCGAGGGTGGCGAGGTGGAGTCCGGCGGTGGCGCGGGGTTTGTCGCTGACGGCCATGGCGCGGGTGCGCTCGGCGGCGTCGGCGGCCTCGGTCCAGCGGCCGAGGGAGATCAGGGACTCGGCCTTGTTGGCGCGGACCCAGCCCTTGGTGTCGGTGAGGCCGTAGCGGCGGCACTCTGCGATGCCGAGGTCGCAGAGCCGGACGGCTTCGGCGGAGCGGCCGGAGCCTTCGAGGACGGAGGGCAGGTTCACGTTGACGTGGCGGATGCGGGCGATGAGGCCGAGTTCGGCGGAGCGCTCGCGTACGGCGTACATCTCGGTGAAGCCCTCTTCGATGTCGCCGGCGTCGACGAGGAGGCCGCCGAGGACGAGGCGGGCGTTGAGCTCGATCTCCTCGGCGCCGACCATGCGGGCGTACTCGACGGCGCGCTCGGCGGCGGCGAGGGCTTCGGCGCCGGGGTTGTGGAGCATGCCCCAGGAGGCGGCGTAGGTGAGCACCTCCGCGTGCACGGCGGACGGCGGCAGGCCGCGGACCAGCTCCTGCGCGGTGGCGATCTCGTCCCAGCCGTCGCTGCGGCCGAGGGTGGAGGTGAGGCTGCTGCGCTGGATCCAGAACCAGGCGGCGCGCAGCGGGTCACCGCCGCCCGGGGTGCGCGCGGCGTCCTCCAGGATGCGGATGGCGCGCTTGGCGATCTTGAGTGCGGGTTCGCGTTCGCCGCAGAGGCGGCCGGCGACGGCGGCCTCGGCCATGAGGTCCAGGTAGCCGAGCGGGGTCTTCGCGGGGTCGCAGCCGCAGGCGAGGTACTCGTCGACGTAGTCGGCCAGGCGCAGGCGGTCGCGGATCTCCTGGGCTGCGCCGTCCCAGAGTTCCATCGCCCTTTCCAGGAGCCGCAGTTGCTCGGCGTAGGCGTGGCGGCGCTGGGCCTCGACGGAGGCGTCGAGCACGGCGGGCAGCGCCTTGGCCGGGTCGTGCGCGTGGTACCAGTAGGCGGCCAGGCGCATCACGCGGGCGTCGGCGGGCACGAGGGCCGGTTCGGCCTCCAGGGCTTCTGCGTAGCGCCGGTTGATGCGGGAGCGCTCGCCGGGGAGCAGGTCGTCGCTGACGGCCTCGCGGACGAGGGAGTGCCGGAAGCGGTATCCGTCGCCGTCGGGCGAGGCGGTGAGGATGTTGGCGCCGACGGCGGAGCGCAGGGCCTCGATGAGTTCGTCCTCGCCGAGCCGGGCGACGGCGGCGAGCAGCGCGTACTCGACGGTGGAGCCGCCTTCGGCGCAGATCCGGGCGATGCCCTGGGCGGGCTCGGGGAGGGACTCGACGCGGACGAGGAGGATGTCGCGCAGGGAGTCGGTGAGGCCGGTGGCGCAGCCCTGGGCGGCGGAGACGGCGAGTTCCTCGACGAAGAAGGCGTTGCCGTCGGAGCGGCGGAAGATGTCGTCGACGACGGAGCGCTGGGGTTCGTCGGCGATGATCCCGGCGATCTGGCGGGCGACCTCGGCGCGGTTGAGCCGGCCGAGTTCGATGCGGGTGACGGTGCGCAGCCGGTCGAGTTCGGCGAGCAGGGGGCGCAGCGGGTGGCGGCGGTGCACGTCGTCGGAGCGGTAGGTGGCGACGACGACGAGGCGGCCGCCGCGCAGGGTGCGGAAGAGGTAGGAGAGGAGGTGCCGGGTGGAGGCGTCGGCCCAGTGCAGGTCTTCGAGGATGACGAGGACGGTGCGGTCGGCGGCGACGCGTTCGAGGAGGCGGACGGTGAGTTCGAAGAGGCGGGCGGTGGCCGTCTCGTCCCCGTGGCCGTCGCGTCCGCGCGGCTCGGCGGCGGGTCCGTCGGCGGCGCCCGGGCCGGCCGGGCGGTCGGCCAACTCGGGCAGGACTCTGGCCAGTTCGTCCTCGCGGCCCGCGGCGGCGGCGTCGACCTCGTCGGGCAGGGCGCGGCGCAGGGCGCGCAGTGCGGTGGAGAACGCGGCGAACGGGAGGCCGTCGGCGCCGATTTCGACGCAGCCGCCGGTGACGACGACGGCGCCGGTGCGGCAGGCGCCGGCGGCGAACTCCTCGACGAGCCGGGTCTTGCCGACCCCGGCCTCGCCGCCGAGCAGCAGGGCCTGGGGTTCGCCGGCGGCGGCGCGGGTCAGGGCGGTGTCGAGTGTGCCGAGTTCGTCGGCACGGCCGACGAACACCGGGCTGACGGATCGGGTCTCCACAGCGCCGAGCATCGCACATTGATCCGGGACGAGGGCAAGGGTTTTCGGGCTGCCGGGCCCGGCCGGGGGCCGGGGTGCCGGGTTCATGCGGTGCGGGGTGCCCGGTGGCGGCGGGGGCTGTCGGTACTGCCCGGGACCTCGGTGCTCACCCGCCCTCCGGCCCCGTGGCTCACGGAGCCGCGGCCCGCGCGCTCGGATCGCTCGGCGCGGGCGGCCCGGGCGGCGGCGCGGGCGCGGCGGTACTCGTCGGCCTCGCGGCGGAGTTCGAGGGCGCGCTGCTGGTGGATCTCGTACTCGAACACGGTGTCTCCCTGGTGCTTTCGGCGGTTTCTCGCGGAGTGCTTTCCGCGATGCCTCCACTTTCGTCGCCCAGGGGGGTGCGCCACATCGGGAGAGTGCCGCATCTGGGACGCGGCGGGGGCCTTAGGCGGCGCGCTCGGGGGAGGTGCGCGGTGCCTAAGGCCCCCTGGGGGTGCTCAGGTCAGCTCAGGCCGGGGGTGCCGAAGATCAGGTCGGTGTACTTGGCCACGGCCAGGATCAGGCCGATCACGCCGAGGGAGACCCCGGCCCAGGCCGCGGACTTGATCCAGGCGGCCTGGGGGCGGCCGGGTGCGCCGAACGCGGGGCGGGCCAGGACGACGACGGCGACGACCAGGGCGAGGAGGGCGAAGAATCCGCCGACGGCGGCGGTGGCGTGCCAGCCGTCGGTGTAGCCCTCCTTGACCTGGGCGGCGACGCCGGGGTTCGCGTTCGTGGAGAGGTTCAGCTGGCCGGTGAGGGTCTCGCGGGCGGAGACGATCGTGCCGATCCAGCTGCCGGACAGGGAGAGGAAGCCGAGGGCGGCGGAGACGATGGCGGCGGCGCCCTGGCCCACGCCGGCCGACTCCGGCGCGGTCACGTCACCGGAATCGGCGAGCTCGTCAGCGGCCTCCTCGGCGTCGTCCTCGGCGTGCGCCTCGTCCTCGTCCCGCGCCTCGGCACGGGTATCGGCATCGGACCCGGCGGGGGCAGCGGCATCGGCCTCCCCGCCGGTCCCGGCCGCCGCCTCGGCCAGGGCCTCGTCCTCGGCCGGGGTGGGGGCGGCCGGCTGCGCGTCCGTCTTCGTGTTCGCATCCGTCTTCGTAGTCATGGTGCGCACCGTACGGACGGAGTCTGAGAGGGGGCTTAACGCGCGAGGAGGGCGGCGCGGGCGCTCGGCCACTCCCGGGCGAGCAAGGACCAGAACTCCAGGTCGTGGCGGACGCCGCGCCAGGGTGCGGCCTCGCGGCGGACGCCCTCGCGGGTGAAGCCGAGGCGGCGGGCGACGTTCAGGCTCGGCACGTTCCCGGAGGCGGCGATCCATTCGACGCGGTGCATACCGCGCCCGTCGAAGAGCCAATCGATCATCGGGAGCATGGCGCGGGTGACGAGGCCGCGTCCGGTGGCGGAGGGCTCCAGCCAGCAGCCGACCTCGGCGTTGCCGCGCTCGGCGTCGACGTTGAGGGTGAGGACGCCGCCGACGAGGGTGTCGTCGACCCAGATGCCGTGCAGGGCGCCGGTGTCGGCGGCGCGCATGTCGGCGTAGCGCTGGAGGGCGGCCCGGGCGGAGTCGACGTCGGTGGCGGTGGAGCCGAAGGGGATGAACTGGCCGATGAACTCGCGGCCCCGCTCGATGTGGGCCAGGAACTCCTCGGCGCGCCAGGGCTCCAGCGGCCTCAGCCGGGCGGTCTCGTCGAGCGCGATCTCGTACATCGGTGGCCTCCGTCGCCGTCAGGGCCGGACGGATCTCCGGCCCGTGGACTCGCGGCCCGTGGTCACGAGGCCGCGTCGCTCAGCGCCTCGCCGGTCGCGGCGCGCTGTTCGGGGATCTTCGCATCCCCGGCCGGACGGCATTCGGGCGGCTCGATGCTGAGCCGGGGCAGGATGCGGTCGAGCCAGCGGGGCAGCCACCAGTTGGCGCCGCCGAGCAGGTGCATGAGGGCGGGGACGAGGAGGGTGCGCAGGATGAACGCGTCGACGGCCACGGCGACGGCGAGTGCGATGCCGAACATGGCGATGACGCGGTCGCCGCTGAGGACGAAGGCGAGGAAGACGGAGATCATGATGACCGCGGCCGAGTTGATCACGCGGCTGGTCTCGGCGAGGCCGACGCGGACGGCCCGCCGGTTGTCGCCGGTCTCCAGCCATTCCTCGTACATCCGGCTCACGAGGAACACCTGGTAGTCCATGGAGAGCCCGAAGAGGACCGAGACCATGATCACGGGGAGGAAGGGTTCGATGGGGCCGGAGGCGCCGAGGCCGAGGAGCTCGCTGCCCCAGCCCCACTGGAAGATCACGACGACGACACCGAAGGCGGAGGCGACGGCGGCGATGTTCATCGCGGCGGCCTTGAGCGGGATGCCGATCGAGCGGAAGGCGAGGAGCAGCAGGACGCAGCCGAGTCCGACGACGACGCCGACGAAGAGGGGCAGCTTGCCGATGATGACCTCGGCGAAGTCGTCGTAGCTGGCGGTGACGCCGCCGACCTGGACGTCCAGGGTGCCGCCGGCGGACTGCGCCTCGGGGACGACGTCCGCGCGCAGCCGGTCGACGAGGTCGCTGGTCTGCTGCGACTGCGGGGAGGAGTCGGGGACGACGGTGAGGTGGGCGGCGCTGTCGTCGGCGTTGTAGGTGATCGGCGAGACGGTGGCGACGCCGTCGGTGGTGCGCAGCTCGTGCGCGAGGTGGGTGAGGGCCGCCTTGTCCTGGGCGCCGTCGACCTCGGTGACGAGGGTGAGCGGCCCGTTCATGCCGGGGCCGAAGCCGTCGGCGAGGAGGTCGTAGGCCTGCCGCGTGGTGCTCGACCGCGGGTTGTTGCCCTGGTCGGAGGTGCCGAGGTGGAGGGAGAGAGTGGGGAGCGCGAGGACGGTGATCAGACCGAGGGCGAGGCCGCCGAGCAGCTTGGGGTGGCGCTCCACGAAGGCGGCCCAGCGGGCGGCGAGCCCGGTCGGCAGTTCGGGGGCGGGGCCGTGTTCGGCGAGGCGGCGGCGTTCGCGGCGGGACAGGGCGCGCGGGCCGATGAGGGAGAGCAGGGCCGGCAGCAGGGTCACGGAGGCGGCGACGGTGAGCAGCACGGTGAGCGACGCGGCGATGGCGACGCCGTTGAGGAAGCTGAGCCGCAGGATGAGCATGCCGAGCAGGGCGATGCAGACGGTGGCGCCGGCGAAGACGACGGCGCGGCCGGTGGTGGAGACGGCCCGCTGGGCGGCCTCCGGCACGGACAGACCCTGTTTGAGGCCCTTGCGGTGCCGGGTCACGATGAACAGGGCGTAGTCGATGCCGACGCCGAGGCCGACGAGCATGCCGAGCATCGGTGCGAAGTCGGCGACGGTCATGGCGTGCCCGAGCAGCACGATGCCGGCGTAGGCGGTGCCGACGCCGACGAGAGCGGTGGCGATGGGGAGCATGGCCGCGGCGAGCGAGCCGAAGGCGAGGAGCAGGACGACGGCCGCGACGACGACGCCGACGATCTCCGACACATGGGCGGAGGTGGGTTCGGTGAGGGCGACGGCGCTGCCGCCGAGTTCGACCTGGAGGCCGTCGGGTCCGTGGTGCTCGGCCGCGCGTGCGGTGTCGACGACGGCCTTCGCCTGGCTGACGGGCAGGTCGTCGGACTGCTGGTCGAAGCTGACGGTGGCGTACGCGGTGCGGCCGTCGGCGCTGATCCCGGCGGCTCCGCCGGAGTCGGCCTCATAGGGCGAGGCGACGGCGGAGACGCCGGGCAGGTCGCCGATCTGCCGCAGGGTGTTGCTCATCGCGGTCTCGACGTCCGCGGCCCGCACGGTGGAGTCCTTGATGTGCCAGACGACGGTGTCGCTGTCGCCGCCGAGCGCGGGGAAGTTCTCGTTCAGCAGCTGGGTCGCGCGGCCGGACTCGGTGCCGGGTGCCTCGTAGTCGTTCGAGTAGGCGGAACCGGCGGCGGTCGCGGCAGCGGCGGTGCCCCCGAGGGCGAGCAGCCACAGCAGGACGACCACGAGCCGATGCCGGACACACCAGCGTGCGAGTGCGGCCACGGACATGCTCCCTGGATGATGTATGGATCTTTGACCGGGAACAGCCGTACAAAAGCCGTTTAAAGATGAACAGCCCGCAAAGAACACATGAGCAAGGAGCAGCCACTCTTACAGGCCGAGGAGATCCTTTGTCGCTTTCGTGGGCTTACTCACAGGGATATCCCACACGCTCGGGGGTATCGGCGGGGCGTCATCCGGACACGCTGGGGCGCCCGTTCTCGATGTGGCCCATGAGGCGCCTGTGGAGGCCGTCGGCGCTGATCTCGACGTCGTACCAGCCGTGCGCGTCGGCGGTCTCGTGGACGATCGTGACGGTCCGCCCGGGCCGTACCGTGACGGTGCGCTCGCCGAGGGTGAAGGTCTGCGACGCCTCTCCCGTGGCGCGCAGCCGGATGCGCAGCACCCGCGCGCGTCCGTCGACGGTCGTCGTGACGTCACCGCCGGCGTCGGTGCGGCCGCGGAATTCGCGCCGGAAGCCGTTGGGCCCGGTCACCACGAAGTCGTACGCGGTGGCGCCCTCCGCGCCGACCGGTACGGCCTGCTCGCGCGGGACGTCGAAGTGGAGCGGCGCGGCGGCCTCCCCCGCGTACGGGTAGAGGGCGAAGTGCGCGCTGGAGCTTCCGGTGTTGCTCAGGTTCAGGGTGAGCCTGCCGTCCCGCACGCGCGCGTGGGCGTCCGGCTGGTACGGGAGAGGACGCGCGGGCCGGCTGCCGGGCTCCTGCTCGGGCACGGCCTGCCGGTCGGGCGCGGGCGGCTGCGGCGCCCATCGGCCGCTGAACGCGGGCACGGGTCCGGGCTGCTCGACGGAAGGCTGCCGGGCGGTGCGGCGGAAGTCGAAGGCACCGGTGAGGTCACCGGTGACCTGGCGGCGCCACGCGCCGATGTTGGGCTCGCGGATGCCCGTCCAGCGCTCCAGGAAGCGGACGACGGAGGTGTGGTCGAAGACCTCGGAGCAGACGTAGCCGCCGACGGTCCACGGCGAGACGACGAGCATCGGCACCCGGATGCCGAGGCCGGTGGGCAGGCCCTGCCAGTGCTCCTCGGTGACGTCCGGGCCGGGGACGGGCGGCGGCACGTGGTCGAAGAAGCCGTCGTTCTCGTCGTAGTTGATGAAGACGGCCGTCTTCTTCCACACCTCGGGGTGCGAGGCGAGCGCGTCGAGGACCTTGTAGACGATGGTCGCGCTGTGGATGGGCGAGGACACGGAGGGGTGCTCGGAGTCGACGGCGGAGGGCACCAGGTAGGAGACGCGGGACAGCTTTCCGGCGGCGACGTCGGCGGCGAAGGTGTCGGCGAGCTTCCCGGTGGGGACGCGGCGCAGGGCCCGCTCGAACAGCGAGCGCTCCTTCTTGTCGAGCGTCGCGACGCCCTTGTCCAGGGTGGCGAGGAGCGCGTCGCGCTCGGCGTCGTCCTTCGCGTCGCGCACCTTGGCGTAGAAGGCCTCCATGAAGGTGAGCCCGGTGCCGGCGAGCACCTTGCGGGCGATGGCCTTGAAGGTGGTGAAGAACTCGATCTGGTTGTCGGTGAAGTTCTCCCACTCCGTGTACGTCTGCCAGCTCACGCCCGCCTGCTCCAGGCGCTCGGCGTACGTGCCCCAGTCGTAGCCGGGGTGGGTGCCCTCGTTGTAGGCGTCGTTGCCGACGGCGCGCGTGCCGTTCGGCTCGTTGCCGGTCTTGCCGCTCCACAGGTGGTTGCGGTTGGGGCTGGTGGAGGAGTGGATGGAGGAGTGGTAGGCGTCGCAGACGGTGAAGGTGTCGGCGAGCTCGTAGTGCAGCGGGATGTCCTCGCGTGTGTAGTACGCCATCGTGGCCGCGGTCTTCGCGGTGATCCAGCCGTCGTGCCAGCCCTTGTTCCAGGCCTTGGCGCCGCCGCTCCAGGAGTGGTCGAGGGCGCCGATGTACTGGAGGTCCTTCTTCTGCGTCGCGGCGGCCTCGCGGACCGGGAACGGCAGGACGGTGCGCAGCGCGCCGGGCTGCTCGAGGACGCTCTTGCCGCTCGGCAGCGTGATCGCGTTGCGGTCGCCGAAGCCGCGGACACCGCGCAGGGTGCCGAAGTAGTGGTCGAAGGACCGGTTCTCCTGCATGAGGATCACGACGTGCTCGATGGCGTCGAGTCCGCCCTGCGGCGGTGCGCCGGCCTCGGCCTGGGCGGCGAGGGCCTGCTGCAGCGACGGCGGCAGGAAGGATCCTGCCGCGGCGGCACCGAGCGCCCCTCCGCCGAGGGCCATGAGGCGTCTGCGGGACAGGGCCGGGGACGCGGGCGACGGGGAGTCCGACGACGGGGACACGGGACCTCCGAACGTAAGGGGCTGCAGCACCTAATGGTCTGCGGTTGACCCATTGAGTGGTTCGGCGGGGACGCTAGCGACGCCGGATGGCGCAGGGAAGTACGCGGACGGGCCACGGCGTAAACGTCCAACAGTCCGTCACAAAGGTCCAACTCCGGCCTCTGCGACCTTTCGCCCCTTCGACCCCCGTGGTCCGGGGCCTCAGCCGAGCACGGCGAGCGAGGCCCACAGCGCGAGCGTCGAGCCGAGCAGCGTCGCGGGGACGGTGAGCAGGCCGAGCCGGGTGAACTCCCCCAGCTCCGGTTCGGTGCCGTGTGCGTGCACGATGCGCCGCCACAGCAGCGTCGCGAGCGAGCCGACGTACGTGAGGTTGGGGCCCACGTTGACGCCGATGAGGGCGGCGAGGACGGGTCCGGGGCCCGCGGGTGCGACGACCGGCAGCAGCGCGAGCACGGCCGGCAGGTTGTTGATGAGGTTGGCCAGGAGAGCGGCGGCGCCCGCGATCGCCAGCAGCGCGGCCAGGGACGTGCCGTCGGGCAGGACGCGGGCGATGGCGTCGCCGAGCCCGTTGTCGACGACGGCCTTGACGACGATGCCGAGCGCGAGGACGAACAGGCAGAACGGCAGGTTGGCGGCCGTGAGGAGTTCGCGCGGGGTGCTGCGGCGGCGGGCGAGCGAGCGCGCCCCGAGCACGGCGGCGCCCGCGAGCGCGGCCCACAGCGGCTCGGCCCCCGCGAAGGAGGCCACGGCGAACCCGGCGAGCGTCAGCCCCAGCACGACGAGCGTGAAACGCGGGACGCCGGGCGCCTCCTCGTCCTTCGGCTCGTGCGCGTACGTGGCGAGGTCGGCGGCGAAGTACCGCCGGAACACGGCGTACTCGATCCCGATCGCGACGAGCCAGGGAAGGGTCATCAGCCCGGCGAACCGGGTGAAGGTCAGCCCGCTCGCGGTGAACGCCAGCAGGTTGGTGAGGTTGGAGACGGGCAGCAGCAGCGACGCCGAGTTGGCGAGGTGGGCGCTCGCGTAGACGTGCGGGCGGGGGCGCGCTCCGATGCGGGCGGCCGTGGCGAACACGACCGGGGTGAGCAGGACGACGGTGGCGTCCAGACTCAGCACGGCCGTGACCGTCGCGGCGACGGCGAAGACGCCGCCGAGCATGCGCGTGGGACTGCCGTGACAGGCCCGGGCGACGGCGTCACCGGCGGCGCGGAAGAGTCCGTCGTCGGCGCAGAGCTGGGCCAGGAGCAGGATCGCGGCGAGGAAGCCGACGACGGGGAGCAGTTCCTTCGTCTCGGTCCAGGCGTGTTGCGGGGTGACGGCGCCGATGGCCACGGCGACGGCCGCGGCGGGTACGGCGGCGACGGCCTCCGGCCACTTGCGGGGACGGACGACCGCGAAGGTGAGCACTGCGGCGAGCAGGATCAGGGCGGCGGGCAGCACTCGGGCCTCTCCGGCGTGCGAGGAACGGGGGCAGGGGCGGCGCCCCCGTGACGTGAACACAAGGAAGCGGGGGGGGGTGGGGGGGGGGTGGTGGGAGGAGAAGGGCGACGCCCCCACAGAAGCAGCGAGCACCGACGCGCGGCGCA
>NZ_JBHYTK010000060.1:11094-24540 GCF_042749255.1 Streptomyces sp. NPDC059524
GGGCGCCGCCGGGGGGGGGGCGGGGGGCCCGCCCCCCAGCCAAACAACAACCGCCCGGGCGCCACCCCGGTGTCGGCCCCCCCCCCCCCCCCCGCCCGAAGACCGCTCAGCCGTCGGAGACGCCCAGCTTCTCGAGGATCAGTTCCTTGACGCGGGCCGCGTCGGCCTGACCCCGGGTCGCCTTCATGACGGCGCCGACGAGCGCTCCGGCCGCGGCGACCTTGCCGCCCCGGATCTTGTCGGCGACGCCGGCGTTCGCGGCGATGGCCTCGTCCACGGCCGTGGACAGCGCGCCCTCGTCCGAGACGACCTTGAGGCCGCGCTTCTCGACGACCTCGTCCGGCGTGCCCTCGCCCTTGAGGACGCCCTCGATGACCTGGCGGGCCAGCTTGTCGTTGAGGTCGCCCTTGGAGACGAGCTCGGAGACCCGCGCCACCTGCTCGGGCGTGATCGCCAGCGCGGCGACCTCGACACCCTGCTCGTTGGCGCTGCGGGCCAGCTCGCCCATCCACCACTTGCGGGCGGACGCCTGGTCGGCACCGGCCGCGATCGTGGCGACGATGGGGCCGAGCGCCCCGGCGTTGTTGATCGACTGCATGTCGTGGGCGGTGATGCCCCACTCGTCGATCAGCCGGTTGCGCTGCGCGAGCGGCAGCTCCGGGAGACCGGCCCGCAGTTCCTCGACCCACGCGCGCGCGGGGGCCACCGGCACCAGGTCCGGCTCGGGGAAGTAGCGGTAGTCCTCGGCGTTGTCCTTGATGCGGCCGGAGGTGGTGGAGCCGTCGTCCTCGTGGAAGTGACGGGTCTCCTGCACGATCGTGCCGCCGGAGGACAGCACCGCGGCGTGGCGCTGGATCTCGTAGCGGGCGGCGCGCTCGACGGAACGCAGGGAGTTCACGTTCTTCGTCTCGGAGCGCGTGCCGAACTCCTTGGTCCCGTTGGGACGCAGGGAGAGGTTCACGTCGCAGCGCATCTGGCCCTTGTCCATGCGCGCCTCGGACACGCCGAGGGCACGGATGACCTCGCGCAGCTCGGCGACGTACGCCTTCGCGACCTCGGGGGCCCGCTCGCCGGCGCCCTCGATCGGCTTGGTGACGATCTCGATGAGGGGGATGCCGGCGCGGTTGTAGTCGAGCAGCGAGTGGGACGCGCCGTGGATGCGGCCGGTGGCACCGCCGACGTGCGTCGACTTGCCGGTGTCCTCCTCCATGTGGGCGCGCTCGATCTCGACGCGGAAGACCTCGCCGTCCTCCAGCTGCACGTCGAGGTAGCCGTTGAAGGCGATGGGCTCGTCGTACTGGGAGGTCTGGAAGTTCTTCGGCATGTCCGGATAGAAGTAGTTCTTCCGGGCGAAGCGGCACCACTCGGCGATCTCGCAGTTGAGCGCGAGGCCGATCTTGATGGCCGACTCGACGCCGATCTCGTTGACGACCGGCAGCGCGCCGGGCAGGCCGAGACAGGTCGGGCAGGTCTGGCTGTTGGCGTCCTGCTTCAGCTCGGTGGAGCAGCCGCAGAACATCTTCGTCTTGGTGCCGAGCTCGACATGGACCTCGAGGCCCATGACGGGGTCGTACGCAGCGAGGGCATCCTCGTACGCCACCAGGTCAGTCGTGACAGTCACGGTGAAACTTTCCCTCTCAGCCCAGCAGGACGTCGTCGTCGCCCAGGCGCTTGAGCTCCCGGTAGAGGATCGCCAGGCCGGTTGCGATGGCGGCGGCGGACACGGCGGCGTCGACCAGCCGCAGCATGTCGTTCTCGTTGCGGGCCAGCTTGGCCTGCTTGGCGACGCTGATCGCGCCGAAGGCGGTGCTGGCCAGCGACACGTAGACGCCGGTCTTGGACTTCTTGAAGTTCTTGGCCTTCTTTGCCATGGCACTCACAGCGACGGAGCCTCCTCGAGCAGCGGGTGGCCCCACTTTTCCACGAAGGCGGCCTCGACGGCGGCGCCCACCTTGTACAGGCGGTCGTCCTTCATGGCGGGGGCGATGATCTGCAGGCCGACCGGCAGCCCGTCCTCGGGGGCCAGGCCGCAGGGGAGCGACATGGCGGCGTTGCCGGCCAGGTTGGTCGGGATGGTGCACAGGTCCGCGAGGTACATCGCCATCGGGTCGTCGGCGCGCTCGCCGATCGCGAAGGCGGTGGTCGGCGTCGTCGGCGAGACGATGACGTCCACCTGCTCGAACGCGGCCTCGAACTCGCGGGTGATGAGCGTACGGACCTTCTGGGCGCTGCCGTAGTACGCGTCGTAGTAGCCGCTGGACAGGGCGTACGTGCCGAGGATGATGCGGCGCTTGACCTCGTCGCCGAAGCCGGCCTCGCGGGTGAGCGCGGTGACCTCCTCGGCGGAGTGCGTGCCGTCGTCGCCGACCCGCAGGCCGTAGCGCATGGCGTCGAACCGGGCGAGGTTCGAGGAGCACTCGGACGGCGCGATCAGGTAGTACGCCGACAGCGCGAGGTCGAAGGACGGGCAGTCCAGCTCGACGATCTCGGCGCCCAGCGACTTGAGCAGCTCGACGGACTCGTCGAAGCGCTGCACGACGCCGGCCTGGTAGCCCTCGCCGCGGAACTGCTTGACGACACCGACGCGCATGCCCTGGACCGACCCGTTGCGCGCGGCCTCGACGACCGGCGGGACCGGGGCGTCGATGGACGTGGAGTCGAGCGGGTCGTGCCCGGCGATGGCCTCGTGCAGCAGCGCCGCGTCGAGGACCGTACGGGCACAGGGGCCGCCCTGGTCGAGGGAGGACGAGAAGGCGACCATGCCGAAGCGGGAGACGCCGCCGTAGGTGGGCTTGACGCCGACGGTGCCGGTGACGGCGGCGGGCTGGCGGATGGAGCCGCCGGTGTCCGTGCCGATCGCGAGCGGGGCCTCGAAGGCGGCGAGGGCCGCGGAGGAACCGCCGCCGGAGCCGCCGGGGATCTTGGTGAGGTCCCACGGGTTGCCGGTCGGGCCGTAGGCGCTGTTCTCCGTCGACGACCCCATGGCGAACTCGTCCATGTTGGTCTTGCCGAGGATGACGACGTCGGCGGCCTTCAGCTTCTTGGTGAGCGTGGCGTCGTACGGCGGGATCCAGCCCTCGAGGATCTTGGAGCCGACCGTGGTCGGGATGCCCTCGGTGGTGAAGATGTCCTTCAGCGCGAGCGGGACGCCGGCCAGCGGGCCGAGCTTCTCGCCCTTGGCGCGCTTCTCGTCGACGGCGCGGGCCTGCGCGAGGGCGCCCTCGCGGTCGACGTGCAGGAAGGCGTGCACCTTCTCGTCGACGGCCTCGATCCGGGCCAGGTGGGCCTCGGTGACCTCGACGGCCGTGAGCTCGCCGGAAGCGATCTTCGCGGCGATCTCGGCGGCGGTGAGCTTGATGATGTTCGTGTCCGTCATGACTTCTTAGTCCTCCCCCAGGATCTGCGGCACCTTGAAACGCTGCTGCTCCTGGGCCGGGGCGCCGGAGAGCGCCTGCTCGGGGGTGAGCGACGGACGGACCTCGTCCGCGCGCATGACGTTCGTCAGCGGCAGCGGGTGGGAGGTCGGCGGGACGTCTTGGTCGGCGACCTCGCTGACGCGGGCGACCGCGCCGATGATGTCGTCGAGCTGGCCGGCGAAGTGGTCGAGCTCTTCGGGCTTCAGCTCCAGACGCGCCAGCCGGGCGAGGTGGGCGACCTCCTCGCGCGTGATGCCAGGCATGCAGCGATCCTCTGGGGTGAGAGTGTGTGGTTTGGGGCCAATCCTATGGGGCGCGGACCCGTGCCCGGTAAACGGTTTGCCCCTGGCCCGCTATCGGCGCCGTCCGTCCCATGCCGGACCGGACAGGAAGTGGTTGTCGTAGCGCTCCTGCACCTCGAGGATCGACTCGGGGGAGAGCTCGCCCAGGGCGATGCGCTGGAGGTGGCAGAAGTACTCGAAGCGCTCGACGCCCGGGGTGTTCACGATGAGCAGGTCGGCGTCGGAGCCGGGCACGGCGGCGAACGCGTGCGCGGTGCGGGGCGGCACCACGATCAGGTCGCCGGCCTCACCGGTGATCACCTGATCCCCCGACAGGAACTCGGCGGCGCCGTCGAGGACGTAGAGCATCTCGGCGCTGCGCTCGTGGTGGTGCGGGAGCGCTCCGTTCGCCCCGTCCTTCATCGTGATGCGCTGCGTGGACACTCCTTCGGTGGGGCCCGGCCGGGTACCCGGATCGGCGCGGGTCAGCCCAGGGGGCGGGGGTCGTCGCCCGGCGCGGCCGGGAGGGCCGCCGGGGTGCGCTGCCAGCCTCTGGCGCCCCGCGCGCGCAGCCACGCCGTCGTCTCGTCGGGCGGCATCGCGGCGGCGACCAGCCAGCCCTGCACCGCGTCGCACCCCAGGTCGCGCAGGCGCTCCCAGGTCTCGTCGTCCTCGACGCCCTCGGCCACGACGAGGAGGCCGAGCGAGTGGGCGAGGTCGACGGTGCAGCGGACGATCTCCGCGTCCTCGGCGTCCACGGCGAGCCGGGCGACGAAGGAGCGGTCGATCTTGAGCTCGCTCACCGGGAG
The DNA here is from genome assembly GCF_042749255.1 of Streptomyces sp. NPDC059524. NCBI lineage: Bacteria > Bacillati > Actinomycetota > Actinomycetes > Kitasatosporales > Streptomycetaceae > Streptomyces > Streptomyces sp. NPDC059524. Next base: position 15,601 of record NZ_JBHYTK010000060.1, read on the forward strand.
GCGGCGCAGGTGGACGAGGGACGAGTAGCCGGTGCCGAAGTCGTCGAGGGACATCTTGACGCCATGGCCGGTGAGTCCGGCCAGGGTGTCGGCGGCCCGCTGCGGGTCCTCCAGGAGGACGTGCTCGGTGATCTCCAGCTGGAGCGCGCCGGCCGGGACACCGTGGCGGGCGAGCCGCGCGGCGACGGATCCGGCGAAGCCTGGCGTGTGGACGTCGCGCGGCGACACGTTGACGGCCACGGGGACGCGCAGGCCCTGGGCGCGCCAGCGGGCGACCTGGGCGAGCGCCGTCTCCAGCACGTACTCGGTGAGGACCGGCATCAGGCCGGAGGACTCGGCGATGGCGATGAACTCGTCCGGGGGCACCTTGCCGCGCTCGGGGTGCACCCAGCGCACGAGCGCCTCCAGGCCGGCGACCTGGCCGTCGAAGCGGACCTTCGGCTGGTAGTGCAGCTCGACCTCGCAGGCGTCGAGCGCGCGCCGGAGGTCACCGAGGAGTCCGAGCCGGTCCGGGGTGTTGGAGTCGCGCTTCGACTCGTACACCTCGACGCCCGTACGGTCGCGCTTGGCCTGGTACATGGCGACGTCGGCGCGGCGCAGCAGCCCCTCGGCGTCCAGCGCGTGGTCGGGGAAGACGGCGAGTCCGGCGCTGGCCTCGAGGACGAGCGTCAGCCCGTCCAGGTCGAGCGGGGAGCCGAGCGTGGCGACGAGGCCGCGGGCGACGCGGGTCGCGGAGGTCGTGGAGTCGGCGACGGGCAGCAGGACGGCGAACTCGTCGCCGCCGAGCCGGGCCACTTCGGCGCCGCGCGGCAGGGCCTCGCGCAGCCGGTCGGCGATCTGCAGGAGGAGCCGGTCCCCGGCGAGGTGCCCGAGGGTGTCGTTGACCGAACGGAACCGGTCGAGGTCGATCAGCATGAGGGCGCTGCGGGCGCCGATCCGCTCGGCGTCGTCGAGGGCGGCCCAGGTCCGCTCGAGCAGCCACTGCCGGTTCGGCAGGCCGGTCAGGGGGTCGCGCAGCTGCTCCTCGGCGCGGGCGCGCGCGATCCACAGGGTGGAGTCGAGGGCGATGAGCGGGATGGCGAAGAGCGGCAGCAGTACGGGCAGGGCGACGGCCACGACGCAGACCAGCGGCGAGATGCCGAGCAGGGCGACGGCGACGAGGCCGTGCCGGGCGAGCGTCGTGCGGGCGACCGTGGGCAGGCCGGAGGGGCGCGGCGCGTGGACGTACCAGAGGAGGGTGCGGGTCACCAGGAGGTACCCGGCGGCGGCGAGGAGGATCTCGGGCGCTGCGGCGACGGTCCATGTGTCGGGCAGCCAGGGCGTCTCGACGGACGGCACGCGGCCGAACGCGGCGAGCACGAGGGCGCTCGCGCCGATTCCGAGGACGTCGATCGAGCCGTGCAGCACTCCTTGGCGCCAGCGGTGTCTGCGGGCCGCGCCGACGAGCACGACGACGGCGAGGCTGACCATGGCGGCGGGCACCCAGCCGTACAGGAGCAGTACGGCGAGGGTGAGGGCGGCGCCGGATCCGGTGCCGCCCCACCAGCGGTCGCGGCCGAGGGCGACGAGGTGGCCGACGATGATGCCGGTCAGGACGGCGAGGGACCAGCCGGTGCCGCCGGAGGGGAAGAGCGCGTGGTTCCCGGTGAAGGCCCGGTAGATGCCGGCGCCCACGACGACCGCCGCAAGGGTCACGACGGCGCCGGGCAGCAGGGGCAGGGCGAGGGTCCGCGCGGCGTCCGCCCGTTCGGGCAGGGGGTTGCGGGCGGGGGTGGCGGCGCCCACGGACCCGCCGGGCGCGATGCCGGCCGGTCCGATCGCGGTCCGGCTCGTGAGCCCGGTCGCCGGTACCGGGACGGCACTGTCGGGTGCCTGTCCGTTCCTCCCCGCGCCGAGGGCCGTCGAGCCCCCGCGCCACCAGTTGCGCCAGTTCACCAGACCACCGCGATCGTTCTCCCCGTGCTCCCCGTAACCGCTGTCGTCGCCGTCCGCGCGCCGTGTCATGGCGCGCAGCACCCTCCGGTGCGGGCGCAGGCGTGAGTCAGGGGCGGCGCTCTCGGTCGGTTCCATTCCCGTCCCTCTCACAGCCGGCGGTGCCCACGTCCGCTGCCCGTTCCCCCTGACTCCCGATGAGTTCCGGCGAGCAGGACACGCCCCGTCCGCGGCAGGACACGGCGGGCGCACCCCTCAACAGTAGGCCGCGGAAGGCTTCCACGGGCACCAGTCGGACGCGCCCGAGCACGGTTGCCCGAATGCGACCCGGCCACCCGTATGCATCTGATATGCGCCGAACGGGTGGCCTTCAACCGCTACTCCTCGGTCGGTTGTTCGGCCGGAAGTGCCACGTCGGCGGCGGCTTCCGGGCCCTGCTCCAGGAGCACGGCGAACCCGTCCTCGTCCAGGACCGGCACCTTCACCTGCATGGCCTTGTCGTACTTGGACCCCGGATTGTCACCGACGACCACGAACGACGTCTTCTTGGACACCGAGCCGGTCACCTTGGCGCCTCTGCTCTGCAGGGCCTCCTTGGCGACGTCGCGCGTGTAGTTCTGCAGGGTGCCGGTGACGACGACGGTCAGGCCCTCCAGGGGGCGCGGTCCCTCGTCCTCACCTGCGCCTTCGTCCTCCATGCGGACGCCGGCCTCGCGCCACTTGCGCAGGATCTCGCGGTGCCAGTCCTCGGCGAACCACTGCTTCACGGAGGCGGCGATGATGCCGCCCACGCCGTCGGTCGCGGCGAGTTCCTCCTCCGTGGCCTGATCGATGCGGTCGATGGAGCGGAACTCGCGGGCGAGCGCGGCGGCGGCGACGGGTCCTACGTGGCGGATCGACAGGCCGTTGATGATCCGGGCCAGCGGACGGTCCTTGGCGGCGGCGATGTGCTCCAGCATCGAGACCGCGTTCTTCTTCGGCTCGCCGGCCTTGGTGGCGAACACGTCGGCGATCTTGTCCTCGCCGGTCTTCGGGTCGCGCTTGGGCAGTCCGCTGTCCTGGTCGAGGACGTACGCCCGGATGGGCAGCAGCTGGTCCATGGTGAGGTCGAAGAGGTCGCCCTCGTCGGTCAGGGGCGGCTGCTCGGGCTCCAGGGGGCCGGTGAGCGCGGCCGCGGCCACGTAGCCGAAGTTCTCGATGTCGAGGCACTGGCGGCCCGCGAGGTAGAAGAGGCGCTCGCGCAGCTGGGCCGGGCAGGTGCGCGCGTTCGGACAGCGGAGGTCGATGTCGCCCTCCTTCATGGGCCGCAGCGGGGTGCCGCAGGCGGGGCACTCGGCGGGCATCACGAAGGCGTGCTCGGTGCCGTCGCGCAGGTCGACGACCGGGCCGAGGATCTCGGGGATCACGTCACCGGCCTTGCGGATGACGACCGTGTCGCCGATGAGCACCCCCTTCTTCTTGACGATCTCCTGGTTGTGCAGCGTCGCGAACTCGACCTCGGAGCCGGCGACGGTGACCGGCTCGACCTGGGCGTACGGGGTGACGCGGCCGGTACGGCCGACACCGACCCGGATGTTGACCAGCTTGGTGTTGACCTCTTCGGGCGGGAACTTCCAGGCGATGGCCCAGCGTGGGGCGCGGGCGGTGGAGCCGAGCCGGCCCTGGAGCGGGATCTCGTCGAGCTTCACGACGACGCCGTCGATCTCGTGCTCCACGGAGTGGCGGTTCTCCCCGTAGTGCGCGATGTACTTGCGGACGCCGTCGAGGTCGTCGACGACCCTGCTGTGCGTGGTCGTGGGCAGGCCCCACTCGCGCAGCAGCTCGTAGGCGTGCGAGAGGCGGTCGATGTCGAAGCCCTCGCGGGCGCCGATGCCGTGGACGACCATGTGCAGCGGACGGGAGGCGGTGACGCGGGGGTCCTTCTGCCGCAGGGAGCCCGCCGCCGCGTTGCGTGGATTGGCGAAGGGCTTGTCGCCGGCCTCCACCAGGCGGGCGTTGAGCCCCTCGAACTCCTCCATGGGGAAGAAGACCTCGCCGCGGATCTCCACGAGGGCGGGGATGCGGTCCCCCTGGAGGCGGTCTGGGATCTCGGCGATCGTGCGGACGTTGGGCGTGATGTCCTCGCCGACGCGGCCGTCGCCGCGGGTGGCGGCGCGGGTCAGCCGGCCGTCCTCGTACGTCAGGTTGACCGCGAGGCCGTCGATCTTCAGCTCGCACAGCAGGTGGTAGTCGGTCGTGCCGGCGTCCCTGGCGACGCGCTCGGCCCACGCGGCGAGCTCGGCGTCGTCGAACGCGTTGTCCAGCGAGAGCATGCGCTCGCGGTGCTCGACGGACGTGAACTCCGTCGCGTAGTCCCCCGCGACCTTCTGGGTCGGTGAGTCGGGGGTGCGCAGCTCGGGGTGCTCCTGCTCCAGCGCCTCCAGGGCGCGCAGCAGCCGGTCGAACTCCGCGTCGGACACGACGGGCGCGTCCTTCACGTAGTACCGGAAGCGGTGCTCCTCGACCTGCTCCGCGAGCCGGGCGTGCTCCTCCCGCGCCGCGGCGGGGACGGCGCCCCCGCCCGCGACCCGGTCGACCCGCTCGCCCTCGCCGTCCTGCCCCACCTGTCGGTCTTCTCCGGCTGCCACCGTCTCGTCCTCCCGTCAGCCTGCGTACGCGCTCACTGTGGTCACTCTGGGTTGTCCGCGAGCGACTTCGCCGCCCGGACGCAGTGGGCCTGCACCGCGCGGGCGTACGCGGGCGAGGCGCCCGCGAGGCCGCACGACGGCGTGACCACGACCGACTCCGCGAGCGACCCCGGATTCAGCCCCAGCCTGCGCCACAGCGTCCTGACACCCATGACGCTACCGGCAGGGTCCGACAACGGGCCGTCCACGCCGGGCACGACACCGGCGAACAGCCGGGTCCCGCCCTCCACGGCCTCGCCGAGCGTGTCGTCGTCACGCTGGGTGAGCAGCGAGAAGTCGAAGGAGATCGCGTCGGCGCCGGCCCGGCGCAGCAGCGCGAACGGCACGTCGGGGGCGCAGGAGTGGACGATCACGGGTCCGCCGTCCTGGACCGCCATGACCTCGCGCAGGGTGGACTCGACGAGCTGGCGGTCGACGGCGCGGTGGGTGCGGTACTCGCTGGCGGTCTTGATCTGCCCGCGCAGCACGGCGATGAGGGACGGCTCGTCGAGCTGGAGCACGACGCGGGCGCCGGGGACGCGGCGCCGGACGTCGGCGAGGTGGGTGCGCAGGCCCTCGGCGAGGGAGCCGGCGAGGTCGCGGCAGGCTCCGGGGTCGGAGAGCGCGGCCTCGCCGTTCCTCAGCTCCAGGGCGGCGGCGAGCGTCCACGGGCCGACGGCCTGGACCTTGAGGGGGCCCTCGTAGCCCTGGGTGAACTCCTCCAGGGCGTCGAGGTCCTCGCCGAGCCAGGACCGGGCGCGCTTGGTGTCCCGGCCGGGCCGGTCCCCGATGCGCCAGCCGCTGGGCTCCACGCGCGCGTAGAGGTCCACGAGCAGGCCCGCGGTGCGGCCGATCATGTCGGCGCCGGGTCCGCGGGCGGGCAGCTCGGCGAGGTACGGAAAGTCCTCGAAGGTGCCGGTGACGGTCTTGGCGGCCTCGCGGGCGTCGCCGCCGGGCAGGGACCCGACGCCGGTGGCGCCTCCGTAGGGGAACTGGCTCTCGTTGCTCACCCCGGAAGCGTACGTAACGCGCGCGGGGCGGTCAGCGGCCCGGGCGCACCGTCAGGTCGTTGACCTCCGCGTCGCGGGGCAGGTCGAGGGCCATGACGATCGTCGTCGCGACGGACTCGGGGTCGATCCAGCGGGAGGCGTCGTACTCCTTGCCCTCCTGCTGGTGCACCTTCGCCTGCATGGGGCTGGCGGTGCGGCCCGGGTAGACGGAGGTGACGCGCACCCCGTTGGGGTGCTCCTCGTGGCGCAGGGAGTCGGCGAGGGCCTTCAGGCCGTGCTTGGAGGCGGCGTACGCGGACCATTCGGCGTGGGCGTTCAGGCCCGCGCCGGAGTTCACGAAGAGCACATGGCCCTGGGCGAGGCGGAGTTGGGGCAGGAAGTGGCGGGTCAGCTCGGCCGGCGCGATCAGGTTCACGTTGAGCTGGTGGCGCCAGGCCTTGGGGGTGAGCTCGCCGACCTTGCCGAGGTCGACGACGCCGGCGATGTGCAGCAGCGAGTCGATGCGGTCGGGCAGCGACTGGTGGGAGAACGCCCAGGACAGCTTGTCGGGGTCGGCGAGGTCGCCCACCAGGGTCCGGGCGCCGGGGAACTCGGCGGCGAGTTCCTTGGCGCGGCCCGCGTCGCGCGCGTGGAGGTAGAGCTCGTCCCCGCGCGCGTGCAGGCGGCGGGCGACGGCGGCGCCGATGCCGGAACCGGCGCCGGTGATCACATGAGTTGCCATGCCCGCCATGCTCGCACTACTCGATGCCGCGGGACTCCTCCAGGTAGGCGAGCGCGCCGACGGGCTCCTCGGCGAAGAAGACCAGGTCGGTGAGCGGCACCGGCAGGAAGCCCTCGTCCTCCATGCGGCGGAACTGCTCCTTCAGGCCGTCGTAGAAGCCCTCCGAGTTGAGCAGCACGACCGGCTTGTCGGTCTTCCCGTGCTTCTTCAGTTCGAGAATCTCGGTGGCCTCGTCGAGCGTTCCCGTACCGCCCACCATGATGACGACGGCGTCGGCCTTCTCCAGGAGGAGCGCCTTGCGCTCGGCGAGGTCCTTGGCGACGACCATCTCGTCGGGCGCGGTGACGGCGCGCGCCTTGGTGGCGAGGAAGTCGACGGACACCCCCAGGAGCCGCCCTCCGGCCTCCGCGACCCCGTCGGCGACGACCTTCATGAGCCCGCTCTCGGAACCGCCCCACACCAGGGTGTGGCCGCCCTTGCCGAGCAGCTCGGCGAATTCGCGGGCGGGGCGGGTGTAGCGGGCGTCGAGGTCGGCGGCGGAGAGGAAGACACAGATGTTCATGCCACCTACCGTACGGCGCGCGCGGACGCGTGCGTGGACGCCTGCGTGGACGGGAAGAAAGCCCGGGGCGCCCGACGCTGCACCCTGTATGACGTCAGAAACCCCAGGGCACAACGAGCGCACCGGGCACACCATCACGGTGCGACAGGGCTCCGAGCACGTTCGCGTCGTCCACCAGGGGCAGGTGCTCGCCGAGAGCAGCCGCCCTATGGTGCTGCGCGAGACCGGCTGTCCCGTCCGCTACTACCTCCCCCGTGAGGACGTCCGCACGGACCTCCTGACGCCCTCCGACACGACGACGTACTGCCCCTTCAAGGGAACGGCCTCCTACTGGTCGCTCCCCGGCGCCGCCGACCTGGTCTGGTCGTACCCGGACCCGAAGCCCGAAGTGGCCGCCATCAAGGACCACTTGTGCTTCTACGCGACCGAACTCGCCTGACCAGACCGCTCCGCGTCAACCCGGCACCGTCAACGCGCCGCGCTCCGGTCACCGCAGCGGTGAAGTCCACCGCCGGTCCCTGAGCGCGGCGCGCACCGCGCCCCTCGCCCCTCCCTCCGGCGACCACTCCCCCACCGCCCCTTCCGGGACAACGTTTTGCCCGGCCGCCCGCTCCACGCACCGGCGAGCCGGCCCGTCCTTCCGGCAAGATCACCCTCACGCGACTCCGGACCGTTAATGATCTCGTACGGTCCGTTACGCTCCGGCGCTCCCTGATGCACCCATCGCAACAAGGAGGCCGTGTGCCCCAGTTCGACCCAGCCGCGTCCATGGATCTGACCGATGATCCGGTCCGGCAGCGCCTCTTACGGAAAGCCCTCGAAACCTTCCGGCGCGGCGACGGCGGCCCCGTCCTGGAGGAGATGGCGCGCGAGGTGCTCACCGGCCGCGTGAGCCTGCGCGAGGCCTGCCTCGTCCCCGCGTACGCCGAGGCCACCATCGACCGCGCCGGGGAGTTCCGGCGCCGGTGGGCCGCCATGTCCGACTCCGAGCGTCATGTACTGGCCCGGGAGGGCGAGTTGGAGACGGAGCGCGAGCGGGATCGCATGCGCGAAGAACGCGCGTCCCGCTACGCCCGCTGATCACCGCCACCCACCCGTTCCGGACCCGGAGACCCCCCCACATGACGCTTGCCGTCGAATCCTGCGACCTGACCGGATTCGCGACCCTGGTCCATCGCGCCAGCGAGGACTTCAAGACTGCCCGCACCTATCTCTCTCGGCACACTTCCATCGAATTCGCCATTGCGGCCACGGCCTGGGACCTGGCCTATGGAGACCACGCACAACAGGTGCGCGCGGCCGAGGACGTCCTGACCCGCTTCGAGACGATCCTCGACGCCTCGCACCGAGAACTCGACAAGACTGCCGGATGGTACGAATCCGTCGACCTGAAGGAGGCCCAGAAACTCGACGCCACCTATCCGGCACCACGGAAAGGCCCGGTCCCACGTCAACGGCCCAGCGGCAGCACGACGTTCAAGGATGTGTGCGACGCCCTCGAGCACCTCAAGCCCGCGGGCGGCGCGGACGGCTGGTTCGCATCACACCGCCACGAATTCGACTTCGCCCCTGTCAACAAGACCGTGGGGACGCTCTTCGACCTGGGCAGCCCCTCCGCCCTGGTGAACGAGGGGCTCAAGCTGGCATTCGACGTCGACGTTCTCGGCACCGTCTCGAACTGGCTGGCCGGCGACTGGCAGAACTACGTCGCCTGCGCCGACGCCTGGGACTGCCTCGGAAACTTCTGTGATGCCGCCGCGAAGAACATCCGGCACGGGAACGAAGTCCTCGGCCTGACGTGGCGCGGCAATGCCGCAGACGCCGCGTGGAAGTACTTCGAGCGCATGGCGAACACGCTCGAGTCCGCCGGAGACACATTCCATGCGCTGCGCGAGCACTACACAGGGATCGCGAAAATCGTGTTCTCGTTCGCCGACCTCGCCAAGGGCATCGTCGCAAGCATCTGCGACCGCGCCGCAGAAGCAGCGATCGCCGCGGCTGCATCCCCCGCGATAGCGACCACAGGAGTCGGTGTGCTCGGCTCCTTAC
>NZ_JBHYTK010000060.1:24550-43136 GCF_042749255.1 Streptomyces sp. NPDC059524
CATCTCACCAAACAATCGGCGCCCGGCCCTATAACCCTCCATGCCCCGGGGTTGCACCGGGGGCTACCGCGACCACAGGAGTCGGTCTGCTCGGCTCCTTCGCCGGTGCCGCCATCGCAGCAGAACGCGTTTCGAAGATGATCTCCGAATACAGCAACCTCGTGAAGCAGTACGAGAACGTCCTGCTCGCGGTGACCGCCTCCGTGGCGGCCGGTGGAACGTTGACGCTCTGCATGGCGGACGAACTGCAGAGATTCCCCGTCGTCGGCCACGCCTACGACAACAAACTCGTCTAGCCGCGACGCACGGACCTGGAAAAGCACATGTACCTCAAAAACCTGGATGCCCGAACCCCTGAAGGCCGGGCGAACCGCTACCACCGGGCTTCGGTCGGACACATGACCCTGGTGGCGACCCTCATGGCGACAGCCGCGCCGATCACGGCCCTTCGAGAGGAATTCTCCCTGGGTCTCACCGGTATCGCGGCAGCCTGCGTGGCTGCCGCTCTCTACGGAATCCGGAGCCTGCGCAGTGACGAGTCCTGAACGAGTCGGCATGCACAGGGGAAACGCTGCCCGCACGGCCGAGCCGAGATGCGTGACACTCGCCGTCGAGGCGGATCCTCTGGACGAATACGCGTCCCTCGTCTGCCGCGCAGGCGACGACTGCAGTCACGGGCTCACCTATTTGGACAGCAACGCCCGCATCGGGTTCTCGGTTTCCGGGGATGCCTGGAATCTGGCCGTGGGCGACCACGCGGAAAAGGTCCGGCAGGCGACGGACGTGTTGAGCCGACTCGGCATGATTCTCCGTGACGCGGAGACGGAGCTGCGCACATCCGCGTCCTGGTACCGGACTGTGGATCCGCGCCGGGCGCGCGCACTGGACGCCGCGCGTTTCCAGGCCGGAACGGGCGCCCCGGTCATCCGGGCCGTGCCCGACGGAAGGGCCGATTTTCGCGACGTGCGAGATGCCTCGGTTCGACTCGAGAGGGCGAACGGCCGCACCGGACGCGGCCGTCGCGACGTCACCTGGATGGTGCACGACGCGCATGCGGGAACGCTGCTGAGCGCTGGCATTCCGTCGGAGCAGGCACACGAGGGGTTGAGACTGGCCTTCGAATTCGACGTCATCGGCACCGTTGCCGAATGGCTCACCGGTGACTGGCTCAAATACATCGAATGCGCCGATACATGGTTACGTCTGGGAGACCTGTGTGCCGACGTGGCGGAGAATCTGCGGCACGGAAATGAGGTGCTCGGGACTTCATGGCGGGGCAGCGCAGCGGATGCGGCGTGGACGCACTTCGAGCGGATCGCGGACCGACTGGAGACCGCCCGGGACGCGTTCCACTCCCAGAGTGAGCACTACGCAGAGGTCACGGAGGCTGTCTTCTCCTTCGCCGAGTTCGTGAACGGCGCCGTGTCGATGCTGTGTGAGGAGGCGGTCGAGGCGGCCTGCGCCGCCGCGGCCTCCCCCTCTGAAGTCGCGCCGGATCGGAAGGGTTCGTTCGACGCCACAGTCGCCCAACGGGTGGCCGCCATGGTCACCACCTACGACGCGATGGTTCAGCGGTACGAGTCCCTGATGCTCGACCTGACCACCCTGCTGACGGCCACCGGAACAGCCACCAGGGAGCGAACCGGAAGAAGGGCGCTGAGATGACCCTCTGACAAGGCGGCTGCCCCGCGCGGCGCGGCGGAGATCACGCCTTCGCCGCCACCCGCTCCGTCGTCGCGATCGTCGCCGAGCCCACCACGCGTGTGTCGTCGTACAGGACGATCGCCTGGCCGGGGGCGACGCCGCGGACCGGGGTGGTGAAGCGGACGTGGAGTTCGTCGGCGAGGAGTTCCGCCGTGACCTCGGTCTCGCCGCCGTGGGCGCGGAGTTGGGCCGTGTACGTGCCGGGGCCGGCCGGGGCCGCTCCGCACCAGCGGGGGCGCACGGCCGTGAGGGACGTGACGTCGAGGGAGGCGGCGGGGCCGACGGTCACCGTGTTGGTCACCGGGGAGATGTCCAGGACGTAGCGCGGCTTGCCGTCGGGGGCCGGGGTGCCGATGCGCAGGCCCTTGCGCTGGCCGATGGTGTAGCCGAAGGCGCCCTCGTGGGTGCCGAGCTTGGTGCCGGCCTCGTCGACGATGTCGCCCTCGGCCTTGCCGAGCCGGGAGGCCAGGAAGCCCTGGGTGTCGCCGTCGGCGATGAAGCAGATGTCGTGGGAGTCGGGCTTCTTGGCGACCGCGAGGCCGCGCCGCTCCGCCTCCGCGCGGATCTCCTCCTTGGTGGTGACCGTGTCGCCGAGCGGGAACATCGCGTGGGCGAGCTGGCGGTCGTCGAGGACGCCGAGCACGTAGGACTGGTCCTTGGCCATGTCGGAGGCGCGGTGCAGCTCACGCGTGCCGTCGGTGCCGACGAGGACCTTGGCGTAGTGCCCGGTGCACACCGCGTCGAAGCCGAGAGCCAGCGCCTTGTCGAGGAGCGCGGCGAACTTGATCTTCTCGTTGCAGCGCAGGCACGGGTTCGGCGTGCGGCCGGCCTCGTACTCGGCGATGAAGTCCTCGACGACGTCCTCGCGGAAGCGCTCGGCGAGGTCCCACACGTAGAAGGGGATGCCGATGACGTCGGCGGCGCGGCGCGCGTCGCGGGAGTCCTCGATGGTGCAACAGCCTCGGGCGCCGGTGCGGAAGGACTGCGGGTTCGCGGAGAGGGCGAGGTGGACGCCCGTCACGTCGTGGCCCGCCTCGGCGGCGCGGGCCGCGGCCACGGCGGAGTCCACGCCGCCGGACATGGCGGCGAGCACGCGGAGGGGGCGGTCCTTCTCGGGGACGGGGGGCTGCGGCGTCTGCGAAGTCATAGCCCTAACAGGGTACGGGCCCGTGGGAACCGAATGCCCCGGAGATCCGTTCTGGATCTCGTAGGGGGAAGAACGGGGGCGGTGTCGCGTGGGTGAGCGGGGTTCGGGCAAGGCGAAGGGCCGGGACGGGGACCGGGTCGTCAGCCGGCGTGCGCTGATCGTCGGAGGCGCGGCGACGGCGGTGGGCGTGGGGCTGCTCGCGCGGGGTGATCTGGCGCGGATGTGGTGGCAGGTCCCGGGGATCGACAAGCCGCGCAAGCCCGGTGAGGTGGACTTCAAGGGCGCGGAGTGGGTGGCGGCGGCCGCGGCGAACTGGCGGCGGGCGGACCGCCCGGCCGACTACACGATCGACCGGGTCGTCATCCATGTCACGCAGGGCAGCTACCAGGGCACGCTGAGGGTGTTCAAGGATCCGTGGCACGGCGCGGCCGCGCACTACGTGGTGCGCAAGGACGGGCACATCGCGCAGATGATCCGCGAGCTGGACGTCGCGTTCCACGCGGGGAACAGGGACTACAACCAGCGCAGTGTCGGCATCGAGCACGAGGGCTTCGTGGACCGCCCGCAGGATTTCACGGACGCGATGTACGAGGCCTCGGCGCGGCTGACCGCGGGGATCTGCAGACGGTACGGGATACCCGTGGACCGGGAGCACATCGTCGGGCACGTCGAGGTGCCGGGCACGGACCACACGGATCCGGGCCCGCACTGGGACTGGAAGCGGTACATGCGGCTGGTGCGGGCCGCCCACGAGCGGGCGGGCGCGGCGAAGGCCTGAGCCGGGCGGCTGGGCAGCCGGTCAGCCGGTCAGCCGGTCAGCACGGTTGCGGATCCGGCCCGCCAGGCCGGCCGGGGACCGGGGCCGGCGGGATTGGGGTTCAGCACCGGTCCGATATGACCGTCCGGCGTGGCCTCCCGGCTCGACCGAGTCCCGCCCGTCGCCCCGCGGAGCGGGTCAGGTGAGGTCAGGTCAGGCCCGCCGTGCGGGCACGTTCCACCGCGGGACCGATCGCCTTCGCGACCGCTTCGACGTCCGCCGCCGTCGACGTGTGGCCGAGGGAGAAGCGGAGGGTGCCGCGGGCGAGGTCGGGGTCGGTGCCGGTGGCCAGGAGGACGTGGCTGGGCTGGGCGACGCCGGCGGTGCAGGCGGAGCCGGTCGAGCACTCGATGCCCTGCGCGTCCAGGAGCAGCAGCAGCGAGTCGCCCTCGCAGCCGGGGAAGGTGAAGTGCGCGTTGGCGGGCAGCCGGCCGCCGGGCGCCGGGTCGCCGCCGAGGATCGTCTCGGGGACGGCGGCGCGGACGGCGTCGACGAGGGCGTCGCGCAGGCCGCCGATCTCGCGGGCGAACCAGTCGCGCTGTTCGGCGGCGATCCGCCCGGCGGTGGCGAACGCGGCGATGGCCGGCACGTCGAGGGTGCCGGAGCGCACGTGCCGCTCCTGGCCGCCGCCGTGGAGTACGGGGACGGGGGCGTACTCGCGGCCGAGGAGCAGCGCGCCGATGCCGTAGGGGCCGCCGACCTTGTGTCCGGAGACGGTCATGGCGGCGAGCCCGGAGGCGGCGAAGTCGACGGGGAGCTGACCGAAGGCCTGGACGGCGTCGGCATGCAGCGGCACGGCGAACTCGCGGGCGACGTCGGCGAGTTCGTGGACGGGCTGGACGGTGCCGATCTCGTTGTTGGCCCACATGACGGTGGCGAGGGCGACGTCGTCCGGATTGCGCTCGATGGCCTCGCGCAGCGCGGCGGCGTGGACGCGGCCGTGGGAGTCGACGGGGAGGTACTCGACCGTGGCGCCCTCGTGCTCGGCGAGCCAGTGCACGGCGTCGAGGACGGCGTGGTGTTCGACGGGGCTGGCGAGGACGCGGGTGCGGGCCGGGTCGGCGGCGCGGCGCGCCCAGTACAGGCCCTTGACGGCGAGGTTGTCGGCCTCGGTTCCGCCGGAGGTGAAGACGACCTCGCTGGGGCGGGCGCCGAGGGAGGCGGCGAGGGACTCGCGGGACTCCTCGACGGTGCGCCGGGCGCGGCGTCCCGCGGCGTGCAGGGACGAGGCGTTGCCGGTGACGGCGAGCTGGGCGGTCATCACCTCGACCGCCTCCGGAAGCATCGGAGTGGTCGCGGCGTGGTCGAGGTAAGCCATGGTGGCCACGATTCTACGAGTCCGCGGCCGGACCTCGGGAGCCGCGTGGGGTCCCGTCCCACGCGGGGCCCCGTCCGGGGGCGCGGGGTCAGCCCGCGATGCTCCAGGACAGGGTTCCGTCGGCGGCGATGAAGGACGCGAGGACGGCGAGGTCGGCGATGCCCAGCGTGAGGCCGAGGAGGGCGCGGCCGCGCCGTGCGGTGCCGCGGATCAGGGCGAGTCCGGCGAGGACGATGGCGATCGGGCCGAGGAAGATGTTGAGGACGAGCAGGCCGACGAGGCCCAGGACGAAGGAGGCGACGGCCATGCCGTCGGCGTCCCGGCGGCGCTCGGCCGCCTCCGCGCTCTCAGCGGCCTCGACGGTCTCAGCGGCCTCGGTGACCTCAATGGCCTCAGTGACCTCACCGGACTCGGCGACCGCACCGGTCTCGGTCTCGATCTCGGACTTCTGCTCTGCGGTGAGCTGCATTTTCGGTACCCCCTGTATGGATGGACGGGTGTCAGACCTGGTGACGGCGGCGGGTGTGGCGCTCGCGGACCGCGAAGACGATCAGCCAGACGGCGATCACGGCGGCGGCGACCAGGGTGAAGGAGAGCGGGGCGTGGGCCACGGTGCCGAGGGCGAAGCCCAGGAGCAGGAGGGCCGCTACGAGGAACAGCATGGAGAACCTCTCAGGTTTGGGTTACAACTGTTCACTGACTCTTGAGTCTAACTCTCCCACCGGGTTCCCAATTACGGAGAACAGTTGTTAACTGGATGACATGAGTCACACCCTCGGCATCCGGCAGGCCCAGAAGCAGAAGACACGGCAGGCGCTGCTCGACGCGGCGCTCGAGCTGCTGGCGGACCAGAGCCTGAGCAGCCTGGGCCTGCGCGAGGTCACGCGCGCGGTGGGCGTGGCCCCGACCGCGTTCTACCGGCACTTCGACAGCACGGCCGATCTCGGCGTCGCCCTGGTCGAGGAGGCGCTCGGCAGCCTGCACGCGATGATCCGCGACCAGCTGACGGCGACCTGGGACAGTGACGAACGGATCGCGCGCACCGTCGAGTTGATCGTCCGGCACGTCGCCGCGCACCCGGCGCACGTCCGCTTCCTCGCGCGCGAGCGGTTCGGCGGGGTGCAGCCCGTGCGGGAGGCGATCGGCGCGCAGCTCGCGCAGTTCGTCGACGAGGTGCGCGACGCGCTGGCCCTGGAGCCCGAGTCGGCCGGCTGGAACGAGGAGGACCTGTCGATGCTGGCGCGGCTCTACGTCGACCACATGATGCAGACGGCCGCCGAACTGCTCACCACGCCCCCCGAGGACCTCCCCCGCGTCGCGGATCTGGCCGAGCGTCAGCTGCGGCTGATCACCCTCGGCGGCCGCCACTGGCTCGACGGGGCCTGAGCCCGGTCAGGCCGGCTCACCCTCGCCGGCCTGGTACATCTGCGTGATCTCCGCCGCGCACCGCGCCAGTTCGGCCCGCACCTCCGGCGGTTCGACGACCTCCACGGCGGTGCCGAACGGGAGCAGGGTGCGGGCGGCACCCAGGACCCCGTAGGCGAGCCGGACCGTGATCCACTCGGCGTCGGTGTCGGGGTCGGGGTGGTCGAGCAGGGAGTTCGCGCACATGCGCAGGAAGAGGTCGTAGCGGCTGCGGTGGACGCGGGCGACGACCTCCAGGCCGCCGGGGCGCTGCTCGACGCGTTTCTTCAACACCGCCCATACATCGGCGAGTTCGACCCCTTTGCGGCGGCGCACCGGCGCGTCCGTGACCCGTGCCTCACGCATGCGGTCGGCGCGGAAGAGGCGGGGCACGCCCCGGCGGTCGGCGATCAGGTACCAGACGCCCGCCTTGGAGACGAGGCCGTACGGGTCGACGGTGTAGGTGCGGAGGGTCTCGGTGCCGCTGTGCCGGTAGCGGATCCGCAGGCGGCGCTCGGTGAACACGGCGTCCTGGAGCGCGCTGACGTCGACCTCGCGGTGCGGCGGGCCCATCCAGCGCGAGGACTCCACGAGGATGCGGCGACTGGTCAACTCGGCCGCGGGCCGGTGCGGTTCGGGCAGAGCCGCCATCACCTTGCGCAGCGCCGAGCCGAACGCCGCGTCGAGCCCGAGCGCGCTGTGGGCGCCCTGCGCAGCGAGGATGAACAGGGCGCGGGACTCGTCGGCGGTCAACCCGGTGACATCGGTGCGGTAGCCGGGCAGGAGCGCGATGCCGCCGTGCCGGCCGCGCTCGGCGAACACGGGCACACCGGCCGCGGAGAGGGCCTCGACGTCGCGGTAGATGGTGCGGACCGACACCTCCAGACGCTCGGCGAGTTCGGGGGCGGGGACCCGGCCGCGGGTCTGGAGCAGCAGGAGGATCGAGAGCAGGCGGTCGGACTTCACGCCCTCAGCGTCCCGCAGATCGGCCGGAAATGCTGACGGAACCTGTCAGGTAAGGCGGCCATTCTCCGGGTACTGCCGTTCCTGCCGAGGAGAGATCACCATGGACCCCCGTCCCGTTTTCGAACGCGCCACCGTCCAGGCCGCCCGGCTCGTCGCCGAGGTGAGGCCCGGACAGTACGAAGACCCCACGCCCTGTACGGAGTTCGACGTCCGTCGGCTCGTGTCCCATCTCATCGGCGCGACCCGGCGGTTCGCCGTGCTCGGCGAGGGCGGGGACGCGCTGGCCGTCGAGCCGTTCGCCGACGAGCTCGGGGACCAGGCCTTCGCGGCCGGCTACGAGGACGCGCGGCAGTCCGCGCTCAAGGCCTGGCAGGACGACGCCCGGCTCGACGACGAGGTCACCGTGCCGTGGGGCAGGGTGCCGGGCCGGGCGGCGGTCGCCGGGTACGTCATGGAGACGGTGGCGCACTCGTGGGACCTGTGGGACGCGCTGGGCCGGCCGGGCACGCTCGACCCGGAGCTCGCCGCGATCGCGCTCGGCACCGCCCGGCAGGTCCTGCCGGATGGCCCCCGGGGTCCCCAGGCCCCGTTCGCCGACGTCACGCCGGTGCCGGAGGGCTCGGGACCGTACGGCGAGCTCGCGGCCTGGCTGGGCCGCGAGCCGGTGGACGTACGGAACCGGGGCTAGGTCGTGTCCGCAAAGTCCCGTCGTCGCCCGAAGGGCGGCCGGGCGGCGTCTGGTGCGTGCTCTCGGCGTGCCGGGCGCAAGGCCTCGTACTGGATGTACTTGGCCTTACGCCCGGTGCGGCGAGAGTGCGTGCCGGGCGTCGACCGGCTGGGGGCACCTCCCAGCGTTAGCTGGGGGAGGGACTTTGCGGACACGGCCTAGGACGCGGCGGGCCTGGTCCGAAGGAGAGGCCCAGGCCCGGCGAGTCCTAGCCGAGGCGGACGCGGGCGAGTTGGCGGGACTGGGCCACCAGGCGGTCGGCCGAGTCCCAGACCTCCGCGTCCTCCTCCAGGAAGCCGCCCGCCAGGTTGCGGGTGGTGATGGAGACGCGCAGCGGGCCGGGCGCCGGGCGGGTGCGCACGTGCACCGTCAGCTCGACGGTCGGCACCCAGCCCTTGAGGCCCATCTCGAAGGCGGTCGGCGGCAGCGCGTCCACCGCGAGGAGCAGCGACAGCGGGTCCGCGTCGCGGCCGTCGGCGAGCCCGAACCAGGCCCGCATCTCGCCCTTGCCGGAGGGTGCGCCGAGCGCCCAGCCGAGAGTGGACGGGTCGAGCTTGAGGTCGAGCCGTCCGGTGATCGCGGAACTGCCCGGCACCGGCGGGGCGCCCTCGGGGGCGTCCCCCGCGCCGAAGCACTGGTCGATCGGCGGGAGGGCGGGCGGGGTGGCGGTGGTGCGCACGTCGTCGGGGAGGGCGTCGAGGTCGCCGTAGGAGGCGAGCACGCGGATGCGCTCGACCTCGGTGCCGTCCTCGGCGTACTGGAAGAGGGAGGCCGTACCGGTGGAGAGCGTGCGGCCGGTGCGGACGGTCTCGGTCCGGATCACGGCGGGGCCGGGCGTCGACGCGGTCAGGTAGTGCGCCGAGACCGTGAAGGGGTCGGCGTGCGGCAGCGCGTCCGCGAGGGCGCGGCCGAGCACCGCGAGGAGATAGCCGCCGTTCACGGCGTTGATGATCGTCCAGCCGGCGGAGAGGTCGATGTCGTAGACACCGGGCTCGCGCCGGGTGACCGCGGTGTCGCGGTCGAACTCGCTGTCACCGATGCGCGCCGGAACCGTGCGCTCCTGCGTGGATACTGCGTCTGCCATACCGGCAACGTACAACAGGAACTTACTAAGCGGTAGCTTTCATAGGTGAAGCCTTCGTTACACCGCCTCGTCAGACGACCTCGTCGGTCACCTCGGTCGTCGACGACCTGCGGTTCCAGGCGCGGGGCGCGCGCCAGTGGTAGCGCATGGCGAGCAGCCGCAGCACGAACGCGGTGACGACCGCGACGCCGCTCGTGACGCTGGTCAGGGCGTCGTAGCGGATGCAGAGGACGACGATGATCGTGCCGACCATGGCGGGCACGGCGTACAGGTCGCGGTCCCAGCGGACCAGCGACGGCACCTCGTTGGCGATGATGTCGCGCAGCACACCGCCGCCGACGGCGGTGGCCACGCCCAGGGCGGCGGACGAGGTGAGGCCGAGGCCGTAGTCGTACGCCTTCGTCGTGCCGGTGACGCAGAACAGGCCGAGGCCCGCCGCGTCGAAGACGTTCACGGCGGTCTGGGTGCGCTCCACCTCGGGGTGCAGGAAGAAGACCAGCGCGGCGGCGATCAGCGGGGTGATGAAGTAGCCCAGGTCGGTGAACGCGGCCGGGGGCACGGCCCCGATGATCAGGTCGCGGAACAGTCCGCCGCCCAGCGCGGTGACCTCGGCGAGTACGGCGATGCCGAAGACGTCCCAGTTCTTGCGGACGGCCATCAGGGCGCCCGAGATGGCGAAGACGAAGATGCCGACGAGGTCGAGCCAATGCTGGACGGACGGGGTGAACAGTTCCTGGATCACGCGACATTCTTACCTGTCACGCCGGAGTGATCGCCTCCGGTACCCACGGGACGGGCCGGGGCGGTCGCCGCGTACGGCGTCCACCCCGGCCCGGACCGGTTCTGGCTACTTCTTCTCGGCGTCCGAGTCGGCCTCGGCAGCCTTCTCCGGAGCCTCCGACTTGGCCTCGGGCTCGGCAGCCTCGGGCTCCGCCTCGGCGGAAGCCTCGCCGGCCGGCTCCTCGGCCGGCTCCTCGGCCGCCTCCGGAACCGAAGGCGCCTCCGGCTCCGGGTCCGCCGGGGCCGGGACCGTCACCACGTCGATCGCCTCCTTGGCGACCGAGAGCAGCTTGGTGTCCTCGGGCGCCTGGTCCTCGGCGTTCTCCGGGTGGTGGCAGGCCACCTGGTGCCCGGTGGCGAGCTGGAGCAGCGGCGGCTCCTTGACCGCGCAGATCTCCGTCGCCTTCCAGCAGCGCGTGTGGAAGCGGCAGCCGGAGGGCGGCGAGATCGGCGAGGGCACGTCGCCGCGCAGCAGGATCCGCTCGCTCTTGGCGCCGCGCCGCTTCGGGTCGGGCACCGGCACGGCGGACAGCAGCGCCTTGGTGTACGGGTGCATCGGCGTCTTGTACAGGTCGTCGCGGTCGGCGAGCTCGACGATCTTGCCGAGGTACATCACCGCGATCCGGTCCGAGACGTGCCGGATGACCGAGAGGTCGTGCGCGATGATCACGTACGTGAGGCCGAGCTCCTCCTGCAGGTCGTCGAGGAGGTTGACGACCTGGGCCTGGATGGAGACGTCCAGGGCGGAGACGGGCTCGTCCGCGACGACGAGCTTCGGGTTCAGGGCCAGCGCGCGGGCGATGCCGATGCGCTGGCGCTGACCGCCGGAGAACTCGTGCGGGTAGCGGTTGTAGTGCTCGGGGTTGAGGCCGACGACCTCCAGGAGCCGCTGGACCTCCTTCTTGATGCCGCCCTCGGGCTTGACGCCCTGCAGCTTGAAGGGGGCGCCGACGATCGTGCCGATCGTGTGGCGCGGGTTCAGCGACGAGTACGGGTCCTGGAAGACCATCTGCACGTCACGGCGGAGCGGGCGCATGCCGCCGACGCCGAGGTGCGTGATGTCGTGGCCCTCGAACTCGACCTTGCCGCCGGTCGGTTCGAGCAGCCGCGTGATCAGCCGGCCCATCGTCGACTTGCCGCAGCCGGACTCGCCCACGACGCCGAGCGTCTCGCCGGAGCGGACCTCGAAGTCGATGCCGTCGACGGCGTGCACGGCGCCCACCTGGCGCTGCAGCAGCCCCTTGCGGATCGGGAAGTGCTTCTGCAGCCCGGTCACCTTGAGCAGGACCTCGCCGGGGGCGACGTCCTTCTTGGTGCCCTTCTTGGACTGCGTGGCCGTCTTGGTGCCGCCATCGCTCTGCGCAGGAATGCTCACTGCCGCGTCCTTGGAGTTCTCGGTCACAGCTTCGGCGCAATCTCTTCGGTCCAGATACGCTCCCGCTGCTCCTGGCTCATG
Source organism: Streptomyces sp. NPDC059524 (assembly GCF_042749255.1). Lineage (NCBI taxonomy): Bacteria > Bacillati > Actinomycetota > Actinomycetes > Kitasatosporales > Streptomycetaceae > Streptomyces > Streptomyces sp. NPDC059524. The sequence goes on from NZ_JBHYTK010000060.1 coordinate 35,954, forward strand.
TGGCAGGCGGCCCAGTGCTGGGAGCCGACCTCGGTCAGCTCCGGACGGACCGTACGGGTGACGTCGTCCTTCGGGATGTCGGCGTACGGGCAGCGCGGGTTGAAGGCGCAGCCGGACGGGACGTTGATCAGCGACGGCGGGGAGCCCTTGACCGGGATCAGCCGCTCCTGCTGGTCGCGGTCGAGCCGCGGCATCGAGCCGAGCAGGCCCCAGGTGTAGGGGTGCCGGGGCTCCTCGAACACCTTGAGCGCGGGGCCGCGCTCGACGCAGCGGCCGCCGTACATGACGAGGATGTCGTCGGCGAGTTCGGCGACGACGCCCAGGTCGTGGGTGATGACGATGACCGCGGAGCCGAACTCCTTCTGCAGGTCGCGGATCAGGTCCAGGATCTGCGCCTGGACCGTCACGTCGAGCGCCGTGGTGGGCTCGTCGGCGATGAGCAGCTCGGGGTTGTTGACCAGCGACATCGCGATCATCGCGCGCTGGCGCATACCGCCGGAGAACTCGTGCGGGTAGTTGTCGACCCGCTTGTCCGGCTGCGGGATGCCCACGCGGTCGAGCATCTCGACCGCGCGCCGCTTGGCCGTCTTCTTGTCGACGTCGTGGTGGATCCGGTACGCCTCCACGATCTGCTGCCCGATCGTGTAGTACGGGTGCAGCGCGGAGAGCGGGTCCTGGAAGATCATCGCCATGTCCCGGCCGCGCAGCTTGCGCACGTGGTCGGGGTCGGCGGACAGCAGCTCGGTGCCGTCCAGCCAGATCTCGCCGGATATCTGCGCCTTGCGCTTGCCGTACTGGCCGGCGGTGTGCAGGCCCATGATGCCGAGCGAGGTGACCGACTTGCCGGAGCCGGACTCGCCGACGATGCCGAGGGTGCGGCCCTTCTCCAGCTTGAAGGAGAGCCCGTCCACCGACTTGACGATGCCGTCGTCGGTCGGGAAGTGCACCTTGAGGTCGCGCACTTCCAGGAACGAGGTGGGCGCCGGCGAGCCGGTGTTCACCGGCTCGCTCACGGCGGCGCCGCTCTTGCTGATTCCGGTCATGCGAGCCTCACTCGGGGGTCGATCACGGCGTACAGGATGTCCACCACGAGGTTGGCGAGGAGTACCGCCAGGGAGGTGATGAGGGTGACGCCCAGGATGATGGGCAGGTCCTGCGTGCGGATGGCGTCGAGGACGGCTCGGCCGAGGCCGGGCAGGTTGAACGTCGACTCCGTGAGGATCGCGCCGCCGATCAGGGCGCCGAGGTCCATGCCGAGCATCGTGAGGATGGGCGTCATCGTGGAGCGCATGGCGTGCTTGCCGATGACGACCTGCTCCTTGAGACCCTTCGCGCGGGCGGTGCGGATGTAGTCCTCGCCGAGGATCTCCAGCATGGTGGCGCGGGTGATCCGGGCGTACATCGCCGCGTACAGGAAGGCGAGCGTGATCCAGGGCAGGATCATGCCGCCCAGGTAGCCGCCGACACTGTCGGTGAAGGGGACGTACTGGGCGTCGATCCAGTCCAGCCCGAACGCGAAGATCGCGAGGCTGAGCAGACCGGTGAAGTAGATCGGGAGGGAGACGCCGGCGAGGGCGATGACCATCGCGCCGCGGTCCCAGAGGCTGCCGCGCTTGAGCGCCGACAGGACACCCGCCGCCAGACCGAAGATCAGCCACAGGACGGCCGCGCCGAGCGCCAGGCCCAGGGTGACCGGGAAGCGGTCGGTGAGGACCGGCCAGACGGCCTGCTCGGTACGGAAGGAGTAGCCGAAGCAAGGGGCGGCGCACTGGGTGACGTCACCGCCGCCGGAGTAGGTGCGGCCGACGAATATGCCCTTGAAGAACTCCCAGACCTGCAAGTAGATCGGGTCGCCGAGCCGAAGCTTCTCCCGCACTCCCTCGATGGCGGCCGGGTCGGCCTGCTTGCCCACGAAGTTCAGTGCGATGTCAGCGCCCGCCCACTTGGGGACGAGGAAGAAGATGCAGAAGACCACCATGACGATGACCACGAGCATCACTGCGGCGGCGAACAACCGCCTGAGGAGATAAGCGAGCACAGCTCTCGGCCCGCCGCGGACCGCGGGCCACCGGATTGTGTCCAGTGGCCCGCGATACCGCCGCGCCGGCCTTCACCTGCCTTTCGTGCCGTTCGGCGGGTGTGCCGGTATCAGTTGCCGGACTTCAGACCGAGGTTGACGAAGTCGTACATGCCGCTGTAGCCGTCGGACGTGTAGACGTTCGCCAGGCGAGAAGAACGGAAGTTGATGAACTTCTCGAAGACGAAGGGCAGGTAGTAGCCGCCCTCCATCACCTTGTGGTTGATCTCCGTGGAGATCGTGGCCTTCTCGGCGTCGTCGAGCGTCTTGACGTACTTGTCGAAGAGGCCGTCGATCGACTTGTCCTTGATGAGCGCGTAGTTGTTGTTACCGCTCGACAGGATGTACTTGCTGTCCCACAGCGGCATGCCGTAGCCCTGGACGGTGGGGAAGTCCGGACCCCAGCCCATGATGATGATGCCGTAGTTCTTCTTCTTCACGTTCGAAGGCGAACCGATGACGCTGCTGCTCTGCGAGCCGTCGTACTGGTCGATCTCGGTCTTGATGCCGATCTTCTTCAGCGACGCCTGCAGGGACTGGGCCGTGGCCACCTCGACGGGCTTGTTGTTGCGCACCGCGATCGTGGTGGAGAAGCCGTTCGGCTTGCCGCAGGCCTTGAGCTCTTCCTTGGCCTTGGCGACGTTGCCCTTCTTGTCCGCACCGGCCGCGTTGTACGGGTCGTACTTCTGACCCTCGGCACCGGCGACGGACGGCGGGAGCATGTTGGTGCCGATGTCGCCACCCGCGAGCGGGCCGCCACGGGCGGTCTGCAGCGACTCGTGGTCGGCACCGATGATCACGGCCTTGCGGCAGTGGATGTTGTCGAACGGCTTGACGCTCTGCGGGAAGGCCGCGTAGCGGACGTAGCCGGAGACCGGGTTGTCCAGGTTGCCCTTGTGCTGCTTCAGGGCGGTGGTGCGGCCCTGCGGCGACATGCCGGTCTGGTTCGCGTCCAGGTCCAGGTCACCGTTGAGCAGACGCTGGTCGAGCTGGTTGGCGTCCGAGAAGAACTGGATCGTGATCTTGTTCGGGTACGCCTTGCGGATCGGGTCCGAGGACTGCTTCCACTTGTCGTTGCGCACCAGGGTCAGGTTCTTGCCCGGGCTGTACGACTCGAACTTGTACGGGCCCGAGGAGAACGGGTGCAGACCGTACTTGGCCTTGGTGTCCTTGTCCTGGCGGACCGGGGACGCCGAGGTCAGCGCGAGCATCTCCTCGAAGTCGGAGTTGGCCTCCGGCAGCTTGAAGATGATGGTCTTCTCGTCCGGCGTCTCGATCGCCTTGAGGCCGAGCTTGTCCTTGGCCTTGTCCTTGTACGGACCCTTGTACTCGCCCTTGGGGTCGAGCACGTCCTTCAGGTAGACCGGGCCGCCGGACAGGACGTCCTGCGCCCAGACGCGCTCGATGCCGTACTTGATGTCCTGGGACGTGATCGGCTTGCCGTCCTCCCAGGTCAGGCCGTCACGCAGGGTGTACTCGTAGGTCTTGCCGTCGTCGGAGACCTTGGCGAGACCGGTGGCGAGGTCGGGGGTGACCTCGGCGCCCGCCTTGCCCGGCTCGGTCTTGTTGGTGACGAGCTGACGGCTGTAGTAGCGCGAGAAGTTCCACATGAAGCCGTAGTAGCCGCGCGTGGTGTCCCACGAGTCGGCGTCCTGGGCGCTGCCGAACTTCAGCGTGCCGCCCTTCTTGGCGGCGGAGGCCTGGGCGACCTTGTTGTTGGCCGCGTCGTAGCCGGCAGCGCCGTTCTTCGAGCCGCCGTTGCCGTTGTCGGAGCCGCCGCCGCACGCCGCCGTGGTCAGCAGCGCCGCGACCGCGGCGGCAGCGGCTACAGCCTGCTTGCGCCGCCCTGAGGTGCGTTGGGTAGTCACGATCGAGCATCCTCCGGAGTTGATGAGAGAGACCCGTGTACGAGCCACGGGACGTTTGAGGTACGGCAGTTCAGCGGGACGCCTTCGGGTCCAGCGCGTCCCGCACGCCGTCGCCGAAGAGGTTGAAGGCCAGGACCGTGATGAAGATCGCCACACCGGGGACGATCATGTACATCGGGTCCGACTCGTAGTACTCGACCGCGCTCGAGAGCATCTGCCCCCACGAGGAGGTGGGCGGCTTGACGCCGACACCCAGGAAGCTCAGCGCCGCCTCGGTCAGGATGTTCGTCGGGATCATCATCGTGGTGTAGACGATGATCGGCGCGACCAGGTTGGGCATCAGTTCCTTGAAGAGGATGTAGAGCCGTCCGGCGCCCAGCGAGCGGGCGGCCTCGACGTACTCGCGCTCCCTCATCGAAAGGGTCTGACCACGGACCACACGTCCGATGTACGGCCATCCGAAGAAGCCGATGACGAGGATCATCACGAAGACCCGGACGCTCGAACCGGTCAGCCCCAGCAGGTGGTTGGGCATCACCGCGACCAGGGCGATCGTGAAGAGCAGCTGCGGGAAGGCCAGCAGGCCGTCCATGATCCGGCTGATCAGCGAGTCGACCCAGCCGCCGAAGAAGCCGGCCAGGATGCCGAGGACCGTGCCGAGGACGACCGCGACCAGGGCGGACAGGAAGCCGACCAGGAGCGAGACACGGGCACCGAAGATGATGCGGGCGAAGATGTCGCGGCCGTTGACTGGCTCGACGCCCAGCAGGTGCTCCCCGCTCATGCCGCCGAGCGAACCCCGGGGGGTGCCGAACAGCGGGTCGATCAGGTCCTCGTGATACGCGTCCGGGTCCTGGCCCACGAGGTGCGCGATCAGCGGCGCGAACAAGGCGACCAGGATGAGGACCAGCACGACGACACCGCCGGTGAGGGCCAGCTTGTCCCGCTTGAGGCGCTCCCAGGCGATCCGGCCCAGCGAACGTCCCTGGACCTTCTTGGTACCGGTACTCGCTGCCGCCGCCTCTTCGGCCGCGCTGGGGGCCGCCTCGGCGGTCGGCTCATGCAGTGGTGCCGTCATCAGGCAAGGACCCCTCTCAACCGGCGGTAGCCGGCCCGCACTTGCCGCTGTAGCGGCGTGATCAGTCCGTCGTACAAAGAGGCGAAGCCCCTAGGAGAGGGAGTGTTCAACCTGTGCGTGATCTGTTGCCAGACCTGTCGGCGAAAGGATGCCTAACCGTGATGCTGCCTAGGGGGTTCCGTTATCCGAACAGCAGTGAACGGGGTCCGGACGCGGGGCAGTTGGGGCGGAAGTGACGCCAGAGCGGACAATGCACCCAGATCACGAAATCGCCGCTCTACGGCAGAAGCCGTCCCGGAGCGGTGATCGATCAGTAGGAGGCGCCGTACGGCGGCGGGTAGCCGTAGCCGCCACCGCCGGCGGGAGCCGCGGGCGCGGCGTGGGCCTCGCGGTCGTAGAACGGCCGCGCGTTCGCCCGCAGCCACAGCGCGACCGGGTCGTACTCGTCGGACATCGCGACGGTGGAGACCGGCAGGCCCTCGGGCACCGCCGTGATCGACTGCTGCATCATCCCGCGCACCGCGTCCACCGAGGCCGGGGACGTGTCGTAGACGTCGAGACCGATGGCGAGGTACGGGGCGCCGAGCGCGGGCTGGACCCAGGCGCGGCGCAGGGAGCGGATCGCGGTCGTGCGGTGCGCGTTCTGCGCGAGGACCGCGTAGAACTGCGGGAGCTCGATCGACGGGTCGGACAGACGCAGCGGGCCCGCGGGCTGCCGGTCCAGGCCGCCCGCGATGCGCCGCAGGTCGAGCCAGGGGATGCCGACCCCGCCGCCGGGCGCGTGCGGATTCAGCCACAGGCCGTAGTGGTCGGGGTACAGGGTGCGGGCCGCGTCGACGCCGCCGACCACCTCGTAGGCCCGCGACCAGCCGGAGGCGGAGAGCTCCTGGGCGGAGGTGACGCAGGGGGCGTACGAGAAGCCGTCGACCTCCATGTTCCCGTACTGGGCGTCGGGGGAACCGGCCTGGCCGTGCCAGAGCAGCATCCAGACCTGGCCGGACGCCGGGTCGGCGAGCGCCTGCAGGAGCGCCTCGTACGCGTCGAAGCGCCCCGGGGTCACCTGGCGCAGCATGTGCTCGACCTGTCCGGCCGCGGCCGTGCCCGACGCACTCACCCGTAACCGCCCCTTCGTGAACGTCCGTGTTCCGCTTCTACCGCTTCGACCGGAGGGCGGCGCGCCGTCCGGTCAGGTCATGAAACCAGCTTAAGCGGCGTTCCTGACACCGACTTGACGGACGGCGTCATCCTTCCCGCACATAGAACGGGCGTACGTGCGTCCGCATCCAGTCGGCGACCGGGTCCTGGGTCACGTCGAGGAAGACCAGATTGACCGGCCAGGCCAGCGGGGCGCGGCCCAGCGCGCGGCCCAGCGCGTCCAGCGGGACGTCCCGGGCGCTGCCCTCCCACTGGCTCAGTTCGACGCCGACGAACAGGGACGGGGCGGCGTCCTCGACCGTGGCCAGGCAGCGACGGGCGCTGAGCACGGTGCCGGCGGCCTCGAACTCCTCCCGGACCGCGGTCAGGAAGTCCACGGGGTCGTCCTGCCAGTCCGGCTCGGACAGCACGACGCGGCCGCCGGTCGAGGGGCCGTCCAGCGGGGTGCGGCCGCTGCGGGCCAGCTCCGCGACGGCGGGCGGGGGCAGCGGCAGGCCGACCGCGCCGTCCGGATTCAGGACGATGCCCGCCTGGGGCGGCAGGCCGCGGGCGAACTCGGCGGCCGGGGCCACGGTGCAGTCCATCCGGCCGCCCGTGACCTGCATGAACTGCTGCTCGGAGGTGAAGACCGGGACGAAGGCCTGACCCTGGATCTCCAGGGTGGGCAGGTCGAGGTCGCGGCTCGCCGTGGTGCCGCCCTTGGGGAGCGGGATCCATATGTGGCTGCGGCCCAGCACCTCGACGATGCGCGGCCCCGTGACCTCGCCGGGCTGACCCACCGCCGCGGCGAGCGCCTCCTCCAGCTCGTTCGCCGGCCAGCCGGTCCCTGCGGGGTGCTCTCGGCCCGGTTCCTGCTGGTCCGGGATCTCGGGGTGCTCCATCGCTGCGCCTTACCTCTGCCTACATGTCGTGCCGCCGCGCAGACGATATCCCGTGCCGGCCCGGTGGGGGCTGGTCGCGCAGTTCCCCGCGCCCCTGAAATGCAGGCGCTGCGCGCCGCATTTC
>NZ_JBHYTK010000061.1:0-25419 GCF_042749255.1 Streptomyces sp. NPDC059524
GGATTGGGGGGGGGCCGGGTTGGTGGGCCCCGGTTCGGGGGGGGGACCGGGATGCCCGTGGGGGGCTGGGGCGCATGGCCTGGCGGGGGGTCTGGTGAGGTGCGCGGCGATGGCCGCGGTGGCGGCCAGGGCCGCGGCGGGGACCTGGGGTCGGCCGCCGGTGGTCTCGATGCGGGAGACCGTCGTGACGGCGACGGTGTGGCCGGCGAGGGTCAGGGCTGAGGGGAGGGCGGCGCGGAGCGGGGCCGGCGAGGTGGATCCGCCACGGCCCGGGCGCGGGGCGGTGGGCCGCGCGGTCGCGGTGGTCGCGGTGGTCGCGGTGGTCGCGGTGGTCGCGTCTGCGGCACGGTGGGCGGCACGGGTGGGTGTCGCGCCGGTTGCGGGGGTCGTGGCGCGGAGCGGAGTGCGCTGCCCGGGTGCGGTGGGCCGGAGTGCGATGGGCCGGAGTGCGGTGGGCCGGGGTGTTGCGGTGCCGTTCGATGCCCGGCGGCCGGGTTCGGCGCGCGGCACCGGGGCGGCCGAGGATGCGGCCGCCGGCCGGGGGGCGGTGCGGGTGGCCGAGGCGCCGAGGAGGAGGTCGAGGCCGCGGGCCGCGCCCATGGCCAGGGGGCCGGCGGGGGTGTGCTTCAGGCGCAGGTCGTACGCCCAGACCGTCACGGCCAGGGCTCCGGCGACGGCGCCGGGGGCCCGGCCCGCGCGGAAGGCGAGGCCCACGCCCGCTGCCGTGAAGGCGCCCGCCGCCGCAAGTGCCGCGGAGGGGCGGATGCGGCCCGAGGGGATCGGGCGGTGGGGGCGGTCGACGGCGTCCTCGGCACGGTCCGCCCAGTCGTTGAGGGCCATGCCGGCCTCGTACAGGCACAGGGAGGAGGCGACGGCCAGGAGGGTACGGCGGTTCGGGCGGGCTCCGACGGCGGCGGCGCCGGCGAGGGCGTCACCGGGGACCGTGAACAGGGCGGGCAGGCGCAGGAGTTCGGCCCAGGCTCGGGCGCGGGAGGTGGCGCCGGTTCGGGGGCCGGTGCGGAATCCGCTTCGGGATCCGTTTCGAGATCCGCTTCGGGATCCGCTTCGGGTTCCGGTGGCTGCGGGTGCGTCTGCGTCGCCACGCCGGGAGGCGGGGCCGTGCGGAGTGGACCCGGTGTCGGTCGCCGCTCCGGCGGTCACCACGGCAGGGGGCGCGGTTCGCGCGTCGGGGGGCGCGGTTCGCGCGTCGGGGGGCGCGGTTCGCGCGGCGGGGGCCTCGGCCCAGTCCCCTGCGGCTGCCCCCGCGGACACATCCGCTGTACCTGCCGTGTCCGCCGCGTCGAGCCTGCGGGGTCCGTTCCGCCGGCCGGTCGTCTCGGGGTCGGCCGCGCTCATGACCGGCCTCGCAGGCGACCCGCGAAGTCGACCAGGGCGGCGTACTGCTCGCCGAGGGACGAGGAGGCGCCCTGGTCGGGGTCCTTGAAGTAGAAGCCGAGTTCGGGGCGGGGGCCGGTGAGGCCGACGGCGTGGGCGCGCAGGAGGAGGCGGGCCAGGTCGAGGACGAGAGGGGCGGCGAGGGCGGAGTCGCAGCCCTGCCAGGTGGTCTGCAGCACCATGCGGGCGCCGAGGAACCCGTCGAAGGCGATGTGGTCCCAGGCGGTCTTCCAGTCGCCGAGTGCGGGCACGTCGTCGATGTGGACCTCGCCCTGGGGGGCGGCGCCGAGGGTGTCGGCGAGGACGCGTTCCTTGCCCGCGTTCTTGGCGGCGGCCGCGGCCGGGTCGGCGAGGGCGGCGCCGTCGCCTCCGCCGAGGAGGTTGGTGCCGGACCAGGCGCGGACGTCGAGGGCGCGCTGAAGGAACATCGGGCCGAGGACGGAACGGAGGAGGGTCTGCCCGGTCTTGCCGTCGCGGCCGGCGTGGGGCACGGGCGCGGTGGCGGCTTGTTCGGCGAGGGCGGGGTGGTGGAGGCCCGTCGAGGGGGTGAAGTTGACGTAGGGGCAGCCGGCGCGGAGTGCGGCGGCGGCGTAGAGGGAGCTCGGGGGGAGGTGTCCGTCGGGGGGTGCCGGTTCGGTGGAGGCGACGTTCACGACGACGGCGCCGGCGAGGTTCTCGCGGCGGACGAAGTCGGTGAGGTCGGCGGCGAACGTGTCGATGAGGGCGTCGGTCGTGCGGTCGTCGTCCCGGCCGGGGAGGGGACCGCCGAGGCGGATCTCGCGGTCGGCGGCGGTGAGTTCGGTGCGGACGGCGGACGGGAGGCCGTGGGGCAGGACGCCGCCGGCGGCGAGGTGTTCGGCGCGTTTGGGGAGCGGGCAGTCGACGGTGTCGTGGCCGCCGAAGACGAGTGAGCCGAGGGGCGGGAGCCCGGAGTCGGTGAAGGGGGTGGTCTCGGTGACCATGCCGGTCGGGGGATGGAGTCCGGCGGCGACGGCGGCGCAGCCGGCGACAGCGGTGGTGGCGACGGAGCCGCGGGCGCCGATGAGCCAGACGCCGAAGCGCGGGGCGGTGTCGGTGTCGGTGGGGGTGGGGGTGGTGGAGGACGGTTCGGTGGACATGGGCAGCCTCCTTGTCGAACGCGAACCGGGGGTGGTGGCCGGAGTGGTGGTGGCCGGGCGGGACGGCGGGCGGAGGTCCGGCGTCCTCCGCCCACCGCCGTTCGGGGTGCCCGGGGTCCCGTCGCGGGGGCGGGGCTCCGGGTTCTTCGGCCCGGGCCGGAGGGCCCGGGGGCCGGCCCGGTGGTGCGGCGTGTCGTTCTGGCCGGCCTGGATGGCCTGGGTTCCGTGCCGGTCCTGTGGGCTCTGGGTGCTCCAGGGTCCCCGGGGCTTCCCCGAACTCACCCGACAGCGCTCGCCGGAGCGCGGTCGGGCAGGTCAGGCACGCCACACGGACCGGACGGGCAGGTCGCATCGGGCCCGGCCGCCGGGGCCGGTGGAGATGGATCGGCCTGCGGTTCCGGGGCAGCCGGGTCGCTCGGGGAGCGGCCCGGCGTGCCGGGGCGGGCTAGTCGCTCAGTTCCTTGAGTTGGATTTCGCGGAAGGAGACATGGTCGGCGTCACCGTGGTTCTGGATGCCGATGTAGCCGTCCTTGAGGCTGCGCTCGGGGTCCTCGTTGGTGAAGTCGTTGATCTTGACTCCGTTGAGGAAGACCTGGAGGCGTTCGCCCTGGACCCGGATCTCGTAGGAGTTCCACTCGCCGGGCGGCTTGAGGGCCGCGTCACGGGCCTCGATGTCCGCCGCCTTGAACGTGTAGACGGACCCGGTGGTGCGGTCGGGCGCGTCCGTGGCGTCGATCTGGACCTCGTAGCCCTTGTTCACGGCGGACCAGGGGTCGTCGGAGGCGGGGAAGCCCACGAAGACGCCGGAGTTGTCGTCGCCCTGCATCTTCCAGTCGAGCTTGAGGGAGTACGACGAGAGCTCGTGGGCCTGGTACCAGAGCAGGCCCATGCCGCCGTTGGACGCGAGCGTGCCGTCCTTGATGTCGAACCCGCCGGGGCCGGCCTGCTTCCAGCCGTCCAGGGTCTGGCCGTTGAAGATCGGCCGGTAGCCCTTGTCCGGCTTGCAGTCCGCCGCGGTCTGGCCGCTGGCGTACTTCAGGCCGCCGAGGAGGTGCTTGCGGTAGGCGTCGTCGGCGTAGGACTCCTTGGTGTGGCCGAGGCCGGTGTAGAAGGAGCGGCCGCCGCCGTAGTTCTGGCACCAGGCGATCGGGTGGTCGCCCTTCATGGTGCCGCCCTGGTAGGTCGTCTCGTCCAGCGAGGCGAGGACGTGGACCTTGCCGCGCGGGTTGCTGCGGTAGTTGTACAGCTCGTCGGTGCGCTCCCAGGTGGCGTCGAGGTGCTTGGTGGCCGGGTTGTCCCGGTCCTCGACGCGGACGGTGGCCTTCTGGATGGCCGGGTGGGAGTCGAACCAGGCGCCGACGAGGTTGCCGTAGTACGGCCAGTCGTACTCGGTGTCGGCGGCGGCGTGGATGCCCATGTAGCCGCCGCCGTCGGCGATGTAGTCCTCGAAGGCCTTCTGCTGGGTGTCGTTCAGGACGTCGCCGGTGGTGGAGAGGAAGACGACGGCGTCGTAGCGGGCGAGGTTGTCGGGGGTGAACTGGGCGGCGTTCTCGGTGGCGTCGACGGTCATGTCGCTGCCCGCGCCGAGCTCCTTGAGGGCGGCGATGCCGTCCGGGATGGCGTCGTGGCGGAAGCCGGCGGTCTTGGAGAAGACCAGGACCCGCTTGGCGTCCTTCGCGGGGGCCTGGGTGGAGAGCTCGAAGGAGTCCAGGTCGTAGAGGGCTCCGGTGCCGCCCTTGAAGACGAGGTAGAGGTCGGTGGTCTTCGTCGGGACCTTCGTCAGCGCGACGTCGACGTTCTGGAAGTTCGCCCAGCCGCCGGTGACGGGGACGGTGGTGGAGCCCAGGAGGGGTCCGGTCGCGGATCCGGTGCGCACCTCGAGGATGCCGCCGGCGCCGCCGGAGGAGACCCGGGCGGTGAGCTTCTTGACGCCGGTGAGGTTGTAGGGCGTGAAGGAGATCCAGTCGCCGTTGTGGATGTCGCCGACGGTCTTGCCGCCTTCGGCCTCCGTCTTGCTCTGCTGGGTGGTGCCCTGCTGCTTGCTGTAGTGCTCGGCCTGGCGGTGCGGCGGCTGGACGACGGCGCGGGCGGTGCCGGTGAGCGCCTCCTGGCCGTTGGCCCCCTTGTCGGTGTAGCCGGCGCCGACGACGCCGTAGATGTTGGCGTTGGGGTCGTGTCCGCCGTCACCGGCGGGCGGCTTCAGGGTGCCGGTGCAGCCCATCTCGCTGGTGAGCTCGTGGGCGTGGGAGTCGTGGCCGAGGCTGTAGGCGACCTTGACCTTGGAGCAGTCGATCTGCTCCTCGGGGTCGGTGACGGTCACCTTGAAGGGGACGGGGTCGCCGAGCTTGGCGAGGGTGCCGTTGGCCGGGAGGTCGATCTTCACCTTGGGCTCGGTGTTGCCGACGACGATCCGGGTGCTGGCGTTGCCCGTGTTGCCTTCGGGGTCCTTGGCGGTGAAGGTCGCGGTGTAGGTGCCGATCTTCTTGTACTGGTGGGTCGGGGTGAGGCCCTCGCCCTTGGTGCCGTCGCCGAAGTCCCAGCTGTAGGTCAGGTTCGGCGAGTCGGCGTCCTTGGCGGTGCCGGTGAAGGCGACCTTCATGCCGGCCGCGCCGGAGGTCCGGTCCGCCTTGACCTCGGCGATCGGGGAGAAGCCGTCGGCGGCGTTCTCGATGCGGTACAGGGCCGAGTTCTCGTCGCCCTGGAACCAGGAGACGCCGTAGTCGAGGACGTAGAGCGCGCCGTCGGGGCCGAACTCCATGTCCATGATCTGGGTGCCGGTCCACGGGAAGTCGTTGATCTTCGCGACCGTGCCGTCCTCGTTCTGCTCGATCCGCTTGATCCAGCGGCGGCCGAACTCGCCGGCGAAGAAGTCCCCGTCGTAGGCCTCGGGGAACTTCACCTTGGAGTCGAGGTTCGGGTCGTAGCGGTAGACCGGGCCGCCCATCGGGGACTCGGAGCCGGAGCCGAACTCGGGCACGGAGCCGCCGTCGTACGGGATCCACGCGGCCTGCGCGGGCGGCAGGTCGACGAGGCCCGTGTTGTGCGGCGAGGTGTTCTTCGGCGCGGCGCAGTCGAAGGTCTCGCCGGACTCCTTGGTGGCGAAGTCGTAGTCGACGTACGGGTCGTTGTTCCCGGTGCAGAACGGCCAGCCGAAGTTGGCGGCCTTGGTGACCTTGGCGAACTCGACCTGGCCGCCCGGGCCGCGCTTCGGGTCGGCGGCGCCCGCGTCGGGGCCGTAGTCGCCGACGTAGACGGTGCCGGTCTTGTCGTCGACGCTCATCCGGAACGGGTTGCGGAAGCCCATCGCGTAGATCTCGGGGCGGGTCTTCTCGGTGCCGGGGGCGAAGAGGTTGCCCTCGGGGACCGTGTACGAGCCGTCCTCGGCCACCTTGATGCGCAGGATCTTGCCGCGCAGGTCGTTGGTGTTGCCGGCGGAGCGGCGGGCGTCGAACGCGGGGTTGCGGTCCGGGCGTTCGTCGATCGGGGTGAAGCCGTCGGAGGCGAAGGGGTTGGAGTCGTCGCCGGTCGACAGGTACAGGTTGCCCTGCGCGTCGAAGTCGATGTCACCGCCGACGTGGCAGCAGATGCCGCGGGACGCGGCGACGTCGATGACCTTCTTCTCGCTGGCCATGTCGAGGGTGCCGTTGCTGTTGAGGACGAAGCGGGACAGGCGGTTGACGCCGTCGAACTTCTTGAAGTCCTCGGCGGTCCCGGTCTCCGGGGCGTCGCCGGCGGGGGTGTCGAGCGGCGGCGCGTAGTAGAGGTAGACGGCCCGGTTGTTCTTGAAGTCGGGGTCGATGCCGACGCCCTGCAGGCCCTCCTCGTCGTGGTTGTAGACGGGGATCTTGCCGGCGACCTTGGTGACGCCGCCCTGGTCGGTGAGGCGGAGCGTGCCGTCGCGGGCGGTGTGCAGGACGCTGCGGTCGGGCAGTACGGCGAGCGACATCGGCTCGCCCATCTCGGGCTCGCCCTTGGCCAGGGGGACCTGCTGGAACTGGCCCTCGGCGGCCGCGGCGGTCGAGGCGGCCCCGCCGGCCGAGGCAGCCGGGGCGGTGTTGTCCGCGGGCTCGGCCGCGGCGGCCGTCAGCGTCGGGGTGCCCACGGCGAGCAGGGTGCCGGTGAGCAGGGCGAGGGCGGTGCGGAGTCGGGGGCGACGCAAGGCTCCGCTGCTTCTGGATCGGGTTCTGTGCACGAAGTCCCTCCGGGAACGGGTGGGCCGTACGGAACGGGTGCTCGGACGTGCGGTGCGGGCGCCGGGGTGCGCCGTCACCCCGGAGGTGCGGGTGTCCCGGAGTGCTCGGGGCGACTGCGGGGACACGTCTGGGACCGTAGCGGCGTTTGTCCGGGGCGAACACCCCTTGCGCCACTGTTGGTTGAGCTTTCTCCCATCACAGGACAAAGCCGGTTCTGGGCAGCCCGGATCAGGGACCGGCGTGCGGTGCCGGTCCCTCCCCCCGTGGCGATTGCTCGCCGGGTGCCGGGTCGGTCAGCTGTTGAAGGCGGCGTCGAAGGACGCGGTGGGCGGTTCGAAGTCGAACGCCTTCAGGCTGCGCAGGGCCTCGGGGGCCCCTTGCAGGCGGTCCATGCCGGCGTCCTCCCACTCCACGGAGACCGGCCCCGTGTAGTCGATGGAGCGCAGCATGCGGAAGACGTCCTCCCAGGGCACGTCCCCGTGTCCGGCCGAGACGAAGTCCCAGCCGCGGCGCGGGTCGCCCCAGGGCAGGTGGGAACCGAGGCGGCCGTTGCGGCCGTCGAGGCGGCGCCGGGCCTCCTTGCAGTCGACGTGGTAGATGCGGTCCCGGAAGTCCCACAGGAAGCCGACCGGGTCCAGGTCCTGCCACACGAAGTGCGAGGGGTCGAAGTTGAGGCCGAACGCGGGCCGGTGACCGACCGCTGCGAGCGCCTTGTGCGTGGTCCAGTAGTCGTAGGCGATCTCGCTGGGGTGGACCTCGTGGGCGAAGCGGACGCCTTCCGCGTCGAACACGTCGAGGATCGGGTTCCACCGCTCGGCGAAGTCCTCGTAGCCGCGCTCGATCATCGACTCGGGGGCCGGGGGGAACATGGCGACGAGATGCCAGATCGACGATCCGGTGAAGCCGATGACGGTGTCGACGCCGAAGGCCGCGGCGGCGCGCGCCGTGTCCTTGATCTCGGCGGCGGCCCGCTGCCGGACACCTTCGGCGTCCCCGTCGCCCCAGATGCGGGCCGGCAGGATGCCCTGGTGCCGTTCGTCGATGATGGCGTCGCAGACGGCCTGGCCGACCAGGTGGTTGGAGATGGCCCAGCACTTGAGCCCGTACTTGTCGAGCAGGGCGTGGCGGGAGTCCAGGTAGGACGGGTCGGCGAGGGCCTTGTCGACCTCGAAGTGGTCGCCCCAGCAGGCGAGTTCGAGTCCGTCGTAGCCGAAGTCGCGGGCCAGGCGGCAGACTTCCTCGAGCGGCAGGTCGGCCCATTGTCCGGTGAAGAGCGTGAACTGGCGTGGCACGGTGTGCGGACCTCCTCAGGCCGGTACGGGGGTGTAGACGGAGTTCTTCGCCGCGCTCTCCTCCACGGCGGCGAGGACGCGCTGCACCTGGAGCCCGTCGGCGAACGACGGGGCGGGCGCCGTGCGGGCCGCGATCGCGTGGACGAGGTCGCGGGCCTGGTGCGCGAAGGTGTGCTCGTAGCCGAGGCCGTGGCCCGGCGGCCACCAGCCCTCCAGGTAGGGGTGCTCGGGTTCGGTCACGAGAATGCGGCGGAATCCGGCGCTGACGCCGGGTTCGGTGTGGTCGTGGAAGTACAGCTCGTTGAGGCGCTCCAGGTCGAAGGCCAGGGAGCCGCGCTCACCGTTGAGTTCCACTTTCAGGGCGTTCTTGCGGCCGGAGGCGAAGCGGGTCGCTTCGAAGGAGGCGAGCGCCCCGGAGGCGAAGCGGCCGGTGAACACGGCGGCGTCGTCGACGGTGACCTGCCCGACGCCGCCGGCGCCGGTCGCCGACAGGCCAGAGGTGGCGCCGGCCGGCAGCGGGCGTTCCCTGACGAAGGTCTCGGTGAGCGCGGAGACCCCGGCGACGGGCTCCCCCGCGAGGAACTGGGCGAGGTCGACGGCGTGCGCCCCCAGGTCACCGAGCGCGCCCGAGCCGGCGTACGGCTTCTGCAGGCGCCAGGTGAGCGGGAAGGCGGGGTCGACGAGCCAGTCCTGGAGGTAGCTGACGCGGACGTGGCGCAGGGTGCCGAGGCGGCCCTCGGAGATCATCCGGCGGGCCAGCGCGATGGCCGGGACCCGCCGGTAGTTGAAGCCGGTCATGGCCAGCTGGCCGCGTGCGGCGGCGGCCCGCGCGGCCTCGGTCATCGCCTCGGCCTCCTCGACGGTGTTGGCGAGGGGCTTCTCGCACAGCACATGCTTGCCGGCCTCGAGGGCGGCGACGGCGATCTCGGCGTGGCTGTCGCCGGGGGTGCAGATGTCGACGAGGTCGACGTCGTCCCGGGCGATCAGCGCACGCCAGTCGGTCTCGGCCGCGGCCCAGCCGAGCCGGTCGGCCGCCTCGCGCACGGCCTGTCCGTCCCGCCCGCAGACCGCGGCGAGCCGGGGCCTGAGCGGAAGGTCGAAGGCGTGTCCGACCGTGCGCCACCCCTGGGAGTGGGCGGCGCCCATGAACGCGTAGCCGACCATGCCGACGCCGAGCACGGGCTTGTGCCCGCTCGCGCCGCTCCCCTCTCCGCCGCCGTCCCCCGTCGCTTCCCGGACCGTCGTCGGGCCCGTGCTGCTGCCTGCCATGCGGAAGTCCTCCTCGTCCACGCCGTGATCGCCAGGTGCCTCGTGCCCGCACCCGTCACCTGAAGCCGGTCGGCATGTACTGGCCGACGTTCTTCTTGTCGACGACGGCCGAGTACAGGGTCACGTGCGCGGGGATCTCGAACTCGGCCATGCCGCCGATCCCCTTGCCCTGACCGAGGGCGCGGGCGAGGTCGATCGCGGACGCGGCCATGGTCGGCGGGTACAGGACGGTCGCCTTGAGCACGCTGTCGTCGGCCTCGATGGCCTGCATGGCGGAGAGCGCGCCCGCGCCGCCGACCATCAGGAAGTCGTCGCGTCCCGCCTGCTTGATGGCGCGCAGAGCGCCCACACCCTGGTCGTCGTCGTGGTTCCACAGGGCGTCGAACTTCTTCTGCGCCTGGAGCAGCTGGGACATCTTGGCCTGCCCCGACTCGACGGTGAAGTCGGCGGCCTGGCGGGCCACCTTCTTGATGTTCGGGTAGTTCTTCAGGGCGTCGTCGAAGCCCTGGCTGCGCTGCTTGGTCAGTTCCAGGTTGTCGAGCCCTGCGAGCTCGACGACCGTCGCGTTCTTCTTGTCCTTGAGCTGCTCGCCGATGTAGTTGCCGGCGCTCAGGCCCATGCCGTAGTTGTCGCCGCCGATCCAGCAGCGGTAGGCCTGCGGGGTGTTGAAGATGCGGTCCAGGTTCACGACGGGGATGCCGGCGCGCATGGCCTTGAGGCCGACCTGGGTGAGGGCCTTGCCGTCGGCGGGCAGGATGACGAGGACGTCGACCTTCTTGTTGATGAGGGTCTCGACCTGGCCGATCTGGGCGGCGGTGTCGTTGGAGCCCTCCGTCGCCTCCAGGGTGACGTCGGAGTACTTCTTCGCCCGCTCCTTGGCGTTGTCGTTGATCGCGTTGAGCCAGCCGTGGTCGGCCTGGGGTCCGGCGAAGCCGATGGTGACCTGCTTGCCGGGCTTGTCGTCGGCGACCGGCTGGTCGGCGGGCTTGCCGCCCGAACCACCCTTGTCGCTGGGCTCGTTGCTGGTGCAGGCGGTGAGCAGGCCGCCCGTGGTGACGGCTGCGGCCGCGCCGAACAGGATGTTTCTGCGGCTCGTCATGTCTGGCATGGCGTCGTCCCTTCCCGGGGCACGAGAGGTGGTGGGCTGGGGTCAGGTGGTGGAGTGGGCGTCACGTCGCTGGACGAGGACCGCGGCGACGATGATCGCGCCCTTGGCGATCTGCTGGACGTCGCTCTGGAGGTTGTTCAGCGCGAAGATGTTGGTGATCGTGGTGAAGATCAGGACGCCGAGCACGGAGCCGACGATGGTGCCGCGGCCGCCGGTGAGGAGGGTGCCGCCGATGATCGCGGCGGCGATGGCGTCGAGCTCGTAGAGGTTGCCGTTGGTGTTCTGTCCGGAACCGGCGAGCACGATCAGAAGGAACGCGGCGATGCCGCAGCACAGGCCGGACAGCAGGTACAGGTACAGACGCTGGCGGCGTACGTCGATGCCGGCGAGGCGGGCGGCCTCCGCGTTGCCGCCGACCGCGACGGAGCGGCGGCCGAAGGTGGTGCGGTTGAGGACGAGCCAGCCGATGACGGTGACCGCGGCGAAGACGAGGACGAGGGGCGGGATGCCGAGGATGTAGGAGTCCCGTTCGCCGAGGCTCAGCACGCCGTCGACCGTGACGACCTGCGTCTTCCCGTCGGTGATCTGGAGGGCGAGACCGCGGCCGGAGGCGAGCATCGCGAGGGTGGCGATGAACGGGACCATGCCGCCGTACGCGATGAGGAGGCCGTTGACCAGGCCGCAGGCGACGCCCACGACGATCGCGGTGAACAGGATGCCGGCGAAGCCGTACTCCTGCGTCGCGACGGTGGTGGCCCAGACGCTGGCCAGGGCGACGATCGCGCCGACGGACAGGTCGATGCCGCCGGAGATGATCACGAAGGTCATGCCCACGGTGACGACGCCGATGACGCTGGCCTGGGTGAGGATCAGCTGGACGTTGTCCGTGTCCAGGAAGCTGTCGGGCTGGGTGACGCCGCCGATGACGACGAGGACGGCGAGGACGCCCAGGAGGGAGAGGGTGCGCAGGTCCGTTCTCAGGAGGGTTCGGTGCGGGGTCTTGTGCGGGGCCGTAGCGCGCTTCGGCTCCGCCGGGCGGGCGGGGGTGGCGGGGTGCGTCATCGCGCCGGGGTCCTTTCTGGGCGGGAGCTGCTTCGGTGCGGGTTCGTCTTCGTGCGGGTGCGCCGCTCGCCGTCGCCGTGGCACGTCCTGTCTTCGGCGAGTGACGGTGCGTCGTGGCTGGTCGGGCGGTTCCCCGCGCCCCTGGAGGGCCCAGCGGCGGCGATTGTGGTCGCACCCCGCGGCGGAGCCGCCGACCGATACGGCCACGGGCCTGTCATGCCGGAGCCCCTTCCATCACCAGGTCCAGGACCTCGTGTTCGGTCAGGGACTGGGCTCGGGACGCGTGGACGACCTCGCCCTCCCTCAGGACGAGGACGCGGTCCGCGAGGCCGAGGACCTCGGGGACCTCGCTGGAGACCAGGAGGACGGCCAGGCCCTCGTCGGCGAGGCGTCGGATGACGGCGTAGAGCTCGGCGCGGGCGCCGACGTCGACGCCGCGGGTCGGCTCGTCGAGGAGCAGCACCTTGCAGCCGCGCAGGAGCCAGCGGGCGAGGACCGCCTTCTGCTGGTTGCCGCCGGAGAGGGTGCGCACGGGGACGGAGGGGTCGTCGGGGCGCAGGGAGAGGTCGCGGGTCGCGCGGTGCGCCGCGTCCCGTTCCGCCGCCCGGTTCAGCCAGCCGCCGTGCGCGAAGCGGGACATGGAGGAGACGGAGACGTTCCGGGTCACGGACTCGAGCATCAGGAGGGCCTGCGCCTTGCGTTCCTCGGGGGCGAGCCCGAGTCCGGCGCGGACGGCCGAGCGGACGCTGCCCGGGCGCAGGGCCGTACCGGCGACGGTGACCGTGCCGCTGCTCGGCCGCCGCGCCCCGTAGATCGTCTCCAGGATCTCGGAGCGGCCGGAGCCGACCAGACCGGCGAGGCCGACGATCTCGCCGGGGCGGACGTCCAGGTCGAGCGGGGCGAACTCGCCGCTGCGGGAGAGGTCACGGACCGTCAGGACCGGTTCCGCGACGGGCTCTTCGGCGGGCCGGTCGGGGAAGACGTACTCGACGTTGCGGCCCGTCATGAGGGAGACGACGTCGCGGGTCGGGGTGTCCTTCGCGGGGAGGCCGACGGCCACGGCACGTCCGTCCTTGAGGACGGTGACGCGGTCGCCGATGCGGCGGATCTCCTCCAGGCGGTGCGAGATGTAGACGACGGCGACGCCGTCGGCGGTGAGGTCGCCGACGATGCGGAAGAGGTTGTCGGTCTCGTCGGGGTCGAGCGCCGCGGAGGGCTCGTCCATCACGATGAGCCGGACGTCGTGGGAGAGGGCGCGGGCCATGGAGACGATCTGCTGGTGCGCGGCGGAGAGGTCGCCGACGAGGGTGCCGGGGTCGATCTCGCCGTGTCCGAGCCGTTTGAGCAGGGCGGCCGTCGACGCTTTGGCCTCGCGTCCCCGTACGACGAAGCCGGCGGAGGTCGGCTCATGGCCGAGGTGGACGTTCTCGGCGACGGACAGGCCCTCCACCAGGTCGAGTTCCTGGTAGATCGTGGCGATGCCGAGGCGCATGGCGGCGATCGGGGAGCGCAGGGTGACCGTCTCGCCGGCCCAGGTGATGGCACCGTCGTCGGGCTGGTGGGCGCCGGCGAGCACCTTGATGAGCGTGGACTTGCCCGCGCCGTTCTGTCCGAGCAGGCAGTGCACCTCGCCGGCCCGGACCTCCAGGTCCACTCCGTCGAGGGCACGGACGCCGGGGAACGACTTGGTGATGCCGGACATGGTGAGCAGCGGTGGTGCGGATGCCGAAGGTGCCATGGCTGTTCCCTTGTGAACGGGTGCGGGCCGGTTTCGGGGCAGGGCTGAGCGGAGGTCTGTTTTCGGGCAGGGCGGAGCGGAGCACTGTGCTGCGTCGGAGAGCGAAGGCCTCGAAGGGCGCAGGGAAAGGGCGTGCGGCGGCGCTTGGTGACACGTGTGCATGCTGCGGGAACACGAGGGTTCCCACGGGTACGGGTGGCGCTGTTCCGGAGCCGGGCGGCGGCGTCCGCCCGGGCGTGGCGTGCTGAGCCCCGGGAGGGGCTACGCGGGTGAAAACAGGTGGTCGCTGATGAGGCGGGCTCCGCCGATGACTCCGGCGGTGGGGCCGAGCTCTCCCAGGACGATGGGCAGGTTGCCGGTCGCCAGGGGCAGCGACTGGCGGTAGACCTGGGTGCGCAGGGCGGCGAGCAGCGTGTGGCCGAGGCCGGTGACCCCGCCGCCGATGACGACGAGGCCGGGGTTGAAGAAGCTGACGAGGGACGCGATGACCTGGCCGGTGCGGTTGCCGCCCTCGCGGATCAGGTCGAGGGCGGTGGCGTCGCCGGCCGCGGCGGCCACCGCGACGTCCGCCGCGCTGAGCTTCCCGGCCGACTCCAGTCGTCCGGCGAGCTCGGGCGAGCGGCCGTCCCGTGCGGCGTCCTCGGCGTCGCGGGCGAGTGCCGCGCCGCTGAAGTACGCCTCCAGGCAGCCCTTGTTGCCGCAGGCGCAGGGCCTGCCGTCGGGCTCGACCTGGATGTGTCCGATGTCGCCGGCCGAACCGGTCGTCCCGCGGTACACCTCACCGCCGACGACGATCCCGCAGCCGATACCGGTGCCGATCTTGACGCAGAGGAAGTCGCGCGCCTGGCGGGCCACGCCCGCGTGCTGCTCCCCCATCGCCATGAGGTTCACGTCGTTGTCGACCATGACGGGGCAGCCCAGTTCCTGACTGAGCGCCTCGCGGACCGGGAAGCCGTCCCAGCCGGGCATGATCGGCGGCGCGACGGGCACGCCCTCGGGGAAGCGGACGGGGCCGGGCACTCCGATGCCCGCTCCGTCGAACCCCTCGGCGAGTCCGGACGCCTTCAACTTGGCGGCCATGGCGAGGACTTGCTCGAAGACCGCGACCGGCCCCTCCCGCACGTCCATGGGCTGGGTGATGTGCCCGAGGACCTCCAGCTCGGCGTTGGTGACGGCGACGTCGACCGAGGTCGCGCCGATGTCGACGCCGAGGAAGCGGAGTTCGGGAGCGAGCCGGATGTTGTGGGAGCGGCGGCCGCCGCGCGAGGCGGCGAGTCCGTCGGCGACCACGAGTCCGGTCTCCAGGAGCCGGTCCACCTCGACGGCCAGCTTCGACCGGGAGAGGTCGATCTGATCACCGAGCTGGGCCCGGGAGTTGGGCCCTCCGTCGCGCAGCAGTCGCAGCAGGCGCGCCTGATGCGCGTTCGCGGGTCGAGCCGTCATGCGTCTCACGTGCCCCTCCCCGCCTCTTCGGGCTCCAGTGGCCTTGCTTTCGACGGTGAACGTAGCAGCGCCTGCCGGGTGTGGGAAGAAGTTGCGCAGGAATCACCCACGACTTTCTCCAGTCACAGGACAAAGCCCGGTGCGGCGGCACCTGTTCACGGGCCGCCGACGATCTCTGTTCCGGACCACCGTCACCTCATTACGCTGCGGGGATGGAGCACGAGCAGCTGCGGATGACCGGGCTCGGGCCGGGTCCCGACGCGATGATGCGGATCGTCGCGTACTTCGACGGGCTCGGGGAGTCGGCGGCCGACGCGGACACCGTCGTACGGCGGGCGGCCGCGCTCGCGCAGTGCGGCGTCGGCGCCCGGCTGGCCTCGGGTGCCGTCGTCCGCCGCGGCCCACAGGGCGACCGGCCCGGCGGGCAGCCCGGGGGAACGCCCGCCGGGGACCGGGAGGTCTGGCTGGAACGCACGGGCCCCGCGCACCCCCTGGACCCCGTCCTCCTGGACCGGCTGTCGCACACGCTGCGCATGCTGGAGGTCCGCCCGCCGTCCCGCTCCGATCTGCACCTGGGCGACCCGGCCCTGGTGGAGGTCCTGCTCTCCGACACCGAGCAGCGCACCGACCGGGTCCGCGCCGTGGAGCTGTCGGGCCTGGACCCGGGCCGGGACGTACGGGTCCTGGCGCTGTACGCGGACCGGGTCGGCCCCGTGCTCGAACTGATCGAGCGGCTCTGCCCGGGGCGGCTCGTCCGCTCGGCGCCGATCGACGGGCTGACCGCGGTGCTCACGCAGACCCCGGTCGAGGACCGCACCCTGTGCGACGCCCTGCACTCGGCGCTCGCGGACGCGGCCCCCGCGCCGCCGCGCCCCGCGCAAGGGCGTGCCCGCGGGCCCTGGATCGGCGTCGGCGAGCGGATGAGCGTGTACGCGGCGCCGACCTCGTGGGCGCAGGCGCGGCGTGCGCTGCGCTTCGCGTCGTCGACGGTGTACGGGCGGCGGGCGGTGGCGTTCGGCCGGCTCGGGCCGCTCGATCTACTGGCCGACGTGCCGCCGGGCCGGCTGCTCGGGGCGCGCGGCATCGCGCACATCAACGCGCTGTCGGCGACGGCGACGGGCGCCCAGGACGTGGACACGCTGGAGGCGTTCTGCGTCTACGGCTCGCTGCGCCGGACCGCCGCCGAACTCCACGTGCACCACAGCACGGTGGCGAGCCGGCTGGCCCGGGTGGAGGCGGAGACGGACTGGGACCTCGGGAACTCGATCGACCGGTTCGTGGCGACGCTGGTGCTGATGATGCGGCGGATGGCCCTGTCCTCGGCGGAGCTGGCGGCGGCGGAAGGCGCGGCCGCAGAAGGCGCGGCCGCGGACGGAGGAACGGTGGCGGACGGCGGGACGGGCGAAGCGGGGGGCGACACGGCGTAGGCCCGGCGGCACCCGACAGGAGTCGGCCGTCGCCCGCCCATCCGCCGACGGCCGTCTGCTGTCCGTGCCGGGGCGCGCTGAGCAGAATCGGCTCCACCCACAGAGCCCTTCTCCCGAACTCCCCCAGAGCCCTTCTCCAGAAGAGGAACCGCCCTATGGCCGTCATCGATTCGCAGCGCACCTGGGCCCCGCTCGAGGAGCGTCTCGCCGCCACGAAGGACGAGCGGCACCGTGTGGTGCTGAGTGCGGTGATCGAGCACATGAAGGCCGAGGCCGAGCCGGACCTCGACCGCCTGATGGCCACCCTGTCCCCCGCGCCGGACTACCACTTCTGGTCCGCCGGCGAGGACATCGGCCCGAAGACCACGGACGGCGTGCGCACGTACTACGCCGCCTTCGTCGCCTCGCGGAGCAATGTCCTCGAGTACGAGATCGAGCGCCTCGTCCTGGACGACCACTGCCTGGTCACCGAGGGGAACCTGAAGCAGGTCTACCCCGGCTCGTACGCGGCGCAGCTCGGTTTCCCGGTGGACGACGAGTCCGCCGACTACCTGATCGTGAACCGGCAGCTGCTGCTGTGGCCGGTGGACGAGAACGGCCTGATCCAGGGCGAGGACTCGTACAGCTCGGGCCCGATGAGCATCACGAAGCTGTCGTTCGACGAACTGCCGCAGCAGTACGTCGACATGGTGCACGCGGACGGGCGCTAGTCGCGGTCCCGGTGGTGGTAGGTCGTGCGGGTGTGCTCGGTGTGCGCCCGCATGACCTCGGTGGCCCGCGCCTCGTCGCGGGCGGAGATCGCCGCGATGAGGTCGCGGTGCTCGATCCAGGACTGGCGGCCGCGCTGGCGGGCGACCGGCTGGTAGTACCAGCGCACGCGGCGGTCGACCTGGCCGGCCAGCTCGGCGAGGACCACGTTGCCCGCGAGCTCCATGACCTTGGCGTGGAAGGCCGCGTTCGTCGCGACGACCTGCTCCACGTCCCCGTCGGCGACCGCCTGCTCGCCCTGGGCGCACAGCTCCTCGAGGGCGGTGATGCCGGTCTTGCCCGCGTTGGCCGCGGCGAGGCGGGCGGCCTCCGCCTCCAGCAGCGTGCGCACCGACAGGAGTTGGTCCGCCTCGGCTTCGGTCGGCTCGTGCACGAAGGCGCCCTGCGCGGGGCGCAGATCGACCCAGCCCTCCGTGTTCAGCCGCTGGAGCGCCTCGCGCACCGGCTGCCGGGACACCCCGAGGTGCCCGGCGAGCTCGCTCTCGACCAGGTGCTGGCCGGGCTGGAGCGCGCGCGTCGTGATGAGTTCGAGCAGGGCCTCGTAGACGCGCTCGCGCAGCGGTCCGGGGCGCTCGAGCTTGGGCACCGCACCCTGCGGCAGTCCTGTGGACAACATCGGGTCCCCCTCGCACACGACACGGGATGGCTCGTCGGACTGGATTGTCTTTGGAATACAGTCTACCGAGCACAATCGCCAGCGCCATGGGGAGTCTTGCTCGTCACATCGGGGGCGTCCCGCCTCAGGGGCAGCGCACGACCTGGCCCGCGTACGAGAGGTTCCCGCCGAAGCCGAAGAGCAGGGCGGGCTGTCCGCTGACGAGTTCCCCGCGCTCCACCAGCTTGGACAGGGCCATCGGAATGCTGGCGGCCGAGGTGTTCCCGGAGTCGACGACGTCGCGGGCGACCACGGCGTTCACCGCGCCGATCTTCTCGGCGAGCGGCTCGATGATGCGCAGATTGGCCTGGTGCAGGACGACGGCGCCGAGGTCGGCCGGGTCGAGCCCCGCCTTGGCGCAGGCCTCGCGGGCGAGCGGGGGCAGCTGCCGGGTGGCCCAGCGGTAGACGGACTGGCCCTCCTGGGCGAAGCGCGGGGGTTCGCCCTCGATGCGGACCGCGTTACCCATCTCGGGGACCGAGCCCCACAGGACGGGGCCGATGCCGGGCTCCTGACCGTCGGCGCAGGTCTCGACGACCACGGCGCCCGCGCCGTCACCGACGAGGACGCAGGTGGAACGGTCGCTCCAGTCGACGACGGCGGACATCTTGTCGGCGCCGATCACGAGGGCGCGGGTGGCGGCGCCGGCCCGCAGGGTGTGGTCGGCGGTGGCCAGGGCGTGGGTGAAGCCGGCGCACACGACGTTCAGGTCGAGGGCGGCCGGGGACGGGATCCCGAGCCGGCGGGCGACGCGCGCGGCCGTGTTCGGGGAGCGGTCGGTCGCCGTGGACGTGGCGACGACGACCAGGTCGATCGCGTCGGCCGTCAGGCCCGCGGCGGCGAGCGCCTTGGCGGCGGCGCCCGCGGCCAGCTCGTCGACGGGCTCGTCGGGGCCCCCGATGTGCCGGGTGCGGATGCCGACGCGCGAGCGGATCCACTCGTCGTCGGTGTCGACCATCTCCGCGAGGTCCTCGTTGGTGAGGACGCGCGCGGGCTGGTAATGGCCGATGCCGACGATGCGTGAACCGTTCATGGGGCCCCCTTGGCCGATCGGTGGGCCCTCCAGTCTGGTCAGCGACTGACGAGTACGAGGTGACGTAAAGCGACAGGATTGGGGCGCACCTGTTGGAGAGTTCCACCCGGTCACCCGGCGAACGCGTGTGCACCTTTTGTGCCGGTTGGGGCGGGCCTCGCCCCGGCGCGGGGCGGGTGCGGGAACCGGTCGGTGCGCGGACCCTTGTCGACCCAACTTCCATACTGTAGACAATATTCCATCGACCGTTCAACGGTCCTCCGTGCTTCCCGGACCGCCACTGCCCGTGCGAGCGGGGCGTATCCGGCACCCTCGACGAACGGAGCTCCAGTGAAAGTCGCAGTCCTCGGCGCCGGTGCGATCGGCGCGTATGTCGGAGCCGCTCTGCACCGGGCCGGCGCCGACGTCCATCTCGTCGCCCGTGGACCGCACCTCGCGGCCATGAGGCGCGACGGCGTGCGGGTCCTCAGCCCGCGCGGTGACTTCACCGCACGGGTGCACGCCACCGACGACCCGGCCGACATCGGCCCCGTCGACCACGTCTTCCTCGGCCTCAAGGCGAACTCGTACGCGGCGTGCGGGCCGCTCATCGAGCCGCTGCTGCACGAGGGCACCTCGGTGATCGCCGCGCAGAACGGCATCCCGTGGTGGTACTTCCACGGGCACGGCGGGCCGCACGACGGGCACCGTCTGGAGAGCGTCGACCCCGGCGGCGCGGTCAGCGCCGTGCTCGCGCCCGAGCGGGCCGTCGGCTGTGTCGTCTACGCGGCGACCGAGCTGGAGGGCCCGGGGATCGTGCGCCACCTGGAAGGCACCCGGTTCTCCATCGGGGAGCCGGACCGGACCGTCTCGGCGCGCTGCACCGAGTTCAGCGAGGCGATGAAGGCCGGCGGGCTCAAGTGCCCCGTCGAGCCGGATCTGCGCGCCGACATCTGGATCAAGCTGCTCGGCAACATCTCGTTCAACCCCATCAGCGCGCTCGTGCGGGCCACGATGCGGCAGATGTGCCTGCACGGCGGCACCCGCCGGGTCATCGAGATCATGATGACCGAGACGCTCGCCGTCGCCGGGGCCCTCGGCTGCAAGCCCGACATCTCGGTGGAGCGCCGCCTCGCCGGCGCCGAGCGCGTCGGCGACCACCGCACCTCCACGCTCCAGGACCTGGAGCGCGGCAAGCCGCTGGAGCTCGACGTGCTGCTCGCCGCGGTGGTGGAGCTGGCGGACATCACGGGCGTCGAGGTGCCGACCCTGCGCACCGTGCACGCCCTCTCGGACCTGCTCGCCCACGGTATGAGGAGGGACGCCGCATGAAGCAGAAGCGGCGCGACCGCACCCCGAAGACCTACACCCGGCTCACCCGCCCTCTGGTGCGGGAGGTGCCCGGCGACCGCACCTCGCCCTTCAGGACCGCGACCTGGGACGAGGCGCTCGACGCGGCGGCCGGCGGTTTCGCCCGCACCCGCGCCGCGCACGGCCCGGACGCCTTCGCGATGCTGTCCTGCTCCCGCGCCACGAACGAGATGAACTTCGTGGCGCAGAAGTTCACCCGCGTCGTCATGGGCACCAACAACGTCGACTCCTGCAACCGTACGTGCCACGCCCCGAGCGTCGCCGGACTCTCCGCGGTGTTCGGTTCGGGCGGGGGCACGTCCTCGTACGAGGAGGTCGAGCACACCGATCTGATCCTGATGTGGGGGTCCAACGCCCGCTTCGCGCACCCCATCTTCTTCCAGCACGTGCTGCGGGGGATACGGAACGGGGCGCGGATGTACGCCGTCGATCCGCGCCGCACCTCGACCGCGGAGTGGGCGGAGAGCTGGCTCGGCCTGAACGTGGGGACCGACATCCCGCTCGCGCACGCCGTGGCCCGCGAGATCATCGCGGCCGATCTGCACAACAAGGCCTTCGTGGAGCGCGCGACGACCGGCTTCGAGGAGTTCGAGGCGCTCGTCGAACCGTGGACGCTGTCGCTCGCCGAGAAGGTCACGGGCGTCCCGGCCGCCGCGATCAGGCAGCTCGCCCACGCCTACGCGACCGCCGAGCGGGCCCAGTTGTGCTGGACCCTCGGCATCACCGAGCACCACAACGGGACCGACAACGTCCGGGCGCTCATCAACCTCGCCCTGCTCACCGGGCACGTCGGCCGGTACGGCGCGGGCGTGCAGCCGCTGCGCGGGCAGAACAACGTGCAGGGCGGCGGCGACATGGGCGCCATCCCCAACCGGCTGCCCGGCTTCCAGGACCTGCTCGACGACGGGCTGCGGCTCAAGTTCGAGAAGGCCTGGGAGACGGTCATCCCGGCGCGCTACGGCATGACGCTCACCGACATGTTCGAGGCCATGGAGGAGGGTTCGCTGCACGCCGTGTACTGCGTCGGCGAGAACCCGGCGCAGTCCGAGGCCGACAGCGAACAGGCCGTACGGCGGCTGTCCGCCCTCGACCACCTGGTCGTCCAGGACATCTTCCTGACGAAGACCGCCGAACTCGCCGACGTGGTGCTGCCCGCGACCGCCTCCTGGGCCGAGACCGAGGGCACCACCACCAACAGCGAGCGGCGCGTGCAGCGGGTGCGGGCCGCGCTCACCCCGCCGGGCGAGGCCCGCGAGGACATCGACATCATCTGCGAGGTCGCGGGGCGGCTCGGTCACGACTGGAAGTACCCGGACGCGGAGACGGTGTGGAACGAGCTGCGGTCCCTGTCCCCCGACCACTTCGGGATGACCTACGACCGGCTCGCCGAGCACCAGGGCCTGCAGTGGCCGTGCCCCGACACCGAGGAGCTGCCGTCCCCGTACCTGCACGGGCGGCTGTGGGAGAGCGATCCGGCGCGGCGCGGGCGGCTCGCGCCGTTCGGCCTGGTCCAGCATGATCCGCCGGTCGACCTGACCGACGAGTCGTACCCGATCCGGCTCACCACGGGCCGGCGCCTCGACTCGTACAACACGGGGGTGCAGAGCAGCGGGTTCGCGTCGCCGCTGCGGCGCGGTGAGTACGTGGAGCTGTGCCCGGAGGACGCCGAGCGGTACGGGGTCGTGGTCGGCGAGGAGGTCCGGGTGTCCTCGCGGCGCGGGACCGTGACCGCGCCGGTGTGGGTCGATCCGGGGCTGCGGCCCGGGCTCGCGTTCATGACCATGCACTTCCCCGACGAGGTGGACACCAACGTGCTGACGATCGAGGCGAACTGCCCGATCGCCGGGACGGCGGAGTTCAAGGCGTCGGCCATCCGGATCGAGAAGATCGAAAAGATCGAGAACGCCGAGAAGCTGACGGTGAGGGGCTGAGGCAATCGTGGATCTGCGCTTCGGTGACAGCAAGCCGACGGACGAGGAACGGGCGGCGGTCGACGCGCTGCTCGGGCCGCCGGAGTCCGCGTGGGAGGCGCCCGCCGGTGAGTGGGTGGACCGGTCGGACGCCGATCTGCGCTGGGCGCGTGGGGGGCGGGCCGCCCGGGACCGGCGGGATCAGCTGTTGCCGGGGCTGCACGCGATCAACGACCGCGTCGGCTGGATCAGCGAGGGGGCCCTCGCGTATCTGTGCCGGCGGCTCACGGTGCCGCCCGCGGAGGCGTACGGGGTGGCCACGTTCTACTCCATGTTCTCGATGCGGCCGCGTCCTTCCGCGGTGCTGCACGTGTGCACGGATCTGGCCTGTGCGGGGGGCTCCGGCGGTCTGCCGGACGTTCCCGGGGTGCAGGTGGAGGAGTCGCCTTGTCTCGGGATGTGCGAGCGGGCGCCGGCGGCGCTTCTCGTGCGGGCCGGGGCTTCGGCGTCGGCCACGCCTCTGGCACCGTTCCGGGGCTTGGCCCCGGACCCCGCTCCTCGATCGCCGGAGGGGCTCGAACATGCGGAGGCGGGTCAGGCTGTTCCCCAACTCGGCTCGCCCGACCTCGTGTTGCTCCGCCGCATCGGTACCGTCGACCCCGCCTCGCTCGACGACTACCGCGCCCACGGCGGATACGCCGCCCTGCGGCGGGCGTTCGCGCTCGGGCCCGCCGGGGTGATCCGGGAGGTGACCGACGCGGGGCTCGTGGGGCGGGGCGGGGCCGCGTTCCCGACCGGGCGGAAGTGGCAGGCGACCGCCGCGCAGCCGGACGGGCCGCACTACCTCGTGTGCAACGCCGACGAGTCGGAGCCCGGCACCTTCAAGGACCGGGTGGTGATGGAGGGCGACCCGTACGCGCTCGTCGAGTCGATGACGATCGCCGCGTACGCCACCGGCGCCCACCACGGCTACCTCTACCTGCGCGGCGAGTACCCGACCGCGCTCGCCCGGATGAGCCACGCCATCGAACAGGCCCGCGCGCGCGGTCTGTTGGGGGACGACATCCTCGGCCAGGGCTTCTCCTTCGACATCGAGATCCGGCGCGGGGCGGGCGCGTACATCTGCGGCGAGGAGACGGCCCTCTTCCAGTCCATCGAGGGGTATCGCGGCGAGCCGCGCTCCAAGCCGCCGTTCCCCGTCGAGAAGGGCCTGTTCGGCAAGCCGACCGCCGCGAACAACGTCGAGACGCTCGTCAACGTCCTGCCGATCCTCACCATGGGCGCCCCGGCGTACGCGGCCGTCGGCACCGGACGGTCCACGGGGCCGAAGCTGTTCTGCGTGTCCGGCGCCGTCGAGCGGCCCGGCGTCTACGAACTGCCCTTCGGCGCCACGCTCGGCGACCTGCTCGCCCTCGCCGGCACCCCGAACCCGCTGAGGGCGATCCTGCTCGGCGGCGCGGCGGGCGGCTTCGTGCGGCCCGACGAGCTGGACATCCCGCTGACGTTCGAGGGGACGCGCGAGGCCGGCACGACCCTCGGCTCGGGTGTCGTCATGGCCTTCGACGACACGCTGCCGCTGCCCCGGATCCTGTTGCGCATCGCGCAGTTCTTCCGCGAGGAGTCCTGCGGGCAGTGCGTGCCGTGCCGGGTCGGGACCGTGCGGCAGCAGGAGGCCCTGGAGCGGATCGCGGCGCGCGAGGGCATCGCGGCCGACGACGACATCGCCCTGCTGCGCGAGGTGGGCCGCACCATGCGGGACGCCTCCATCTGCGGTCTCGGGCAGACCGCCTGGAACGCCATCGAGTCCGCGATCGACCGTCTGGGGGCGTACGCGTCATGACCGCTGTCGAGCTGGGGATCCCCCGGCGGCTGCTCGAGTTCACGATCGACGGGGAGCCCGTGCGGGCGCCGGAGGGGTCGACGATCCTCGACGCCTGCCGGGCCGCGGGCAAGGACGTCCCGACGCTGTGCCAGGGCGACACGCTCACTCCGAAGAACGCCTGCCGGGTGTGTGTCGTCGAGGTCGAGGGCTCGCGCACCCTGGTGCCGGCCTGCTCGCGCAAGGCCGAGCCGGGCATGGAGGTGCGCACGGACACCGAGCGGGCCCGGCACAGCCGCAAGGTCGTCATCGAACTCCTCGCGTCCTCGGTCGACTTGTCGACGACACCGCGGATCGAGGAGTGGATCGCGGAGTACGACGCGAAGCCGGACCGGTTCGGCCCGGACGCGGAGCGGCTCGGCGAGGAACCGCGCGTCGACAACGACCTCTACGTCCGCGACTACGACAAATGCATCCTCTGCTACAAGTGCGTGGACGCGTGCGGCGACCAGTGGCAGAACACGTTCGCCATCGCGGTCGCGGGCCGCGGCTTCGACGCGCGGATCGCCGTCGAGCACGACGCCCCGCTCACCGACTCGGCGTGCGTGTACTGCGGCAACTGCGTCGAGGTCTGCCCGACGGGCGCGCTGTCCTTCAAGTCCGAGTTCGACATGCGGGCCGCCGGGACGTGGAACGAGGCGGCGCAGACGGAGACCACGACGGTGTGCGCCTACTGCGGCGTCGGCTGCAACCTCACCCTCCACGTCCAGGACAATGAGATCGTCAAGGTCACCTCCCCGCACGACAATCCGGTGACCCACGGCAACCTCTGCATCAAGGGCCGCTTCGGCTACCAGCACGTACAGAACCGGGACTGATCGGGACATGGGACGAGTCACGCAGCGGCGCAAGGTGATCCGCGTCCGGGACGGCCACGTGTCGTCGCGGCCGGACACCCTGGTCGCCGAGGAGCCGCTGGAGATCCGGCTGAACGGGAAGCCGCTCGCCATCACGATGCGCACCCCGGGAGACGACTTCGCGCTCGCGGCGGGCTTCCTGGTGAGCGAGGGGGTGCTGGGCGCCGCCGCGGAACTCCAGAACATCGTCTACTGCGCGGGCGCCACGCAGGACGGATCCAACACGTACAACGTGGTGGACGTGCGGACCGCCCCGGGTGTCGTCCTGCCGGACATCACGCTGGAGCGGAACGTGTACACGACGTCCTCGTGCGGACTGTGCGGCAAGGCGAGCCTCGACGCGGTGCGCACGACGGCCCGGTTCCCGATCTCCGACACTCCCCCGGTCCGGCTCGAACCAGAGGTGCTCGCGTCGCTCCCCGACCGGCTGCGCGACCGCCAACGGGTCTTCGACCGGACCGGGGGCCTGCACGCGGCCGCGCTCTTCGACGAGGAGGGGAACCTGCTCGACGTGCGGGAGGACGTGGGCCGGCACAACGCGGTCGACAAACTGGTCGGCCGCGCCCTGCGGGAGGGGGGCCTGCCGCTGTCGCGGTCGGTCCTGATGGTCTCGGGCCGGGCCTCGTTCGAGCTGGCGCAGAAGGCGGTCATGGCCGGCATCCCGGTGCTGGCGGCGGTCTCCGCTCCGTCGTCGCTCGCCGTCGACCTCGCGGCCGAGACGGGACTGACGCTGATCGGCTTCCTGCGGGGCTCCTCCATGAACGTGTACGCGGGCGAGCACCGGGTCGCGCTGCGGGCCGCGGCCGCTCATTGATCCCGGTGCCACCCGCTGCACGGCGGCGGGGACCCGGACCGGCGGGGAGCGCCCCCTGCGCCGGCCGGGGCCCGACGCCGCCGGCCGGGCCAGCCCCGACGGCGTCTA
>NZ_JBHYTK010000061.1:25429-42829 GCF_042749255.1 Streptomyces sp. NPDC059524
CGCGCTTTTAGCGCGGGGCCCCCCCCGGGGCGGGGGGGGGGGCCCGGGGCGGGGGGGGGCGCGCCCCGGGCCGGGCGGGCCCCCCCCCCCCCACGGCCGTGCCTGCCCGGACGTCGTCTCCCCGGTGATCCGTCGCAGCATGTCCATGAAGGCCGCTCGCTCGTCCTCGCCGAGCGGGGCGAGGAGCGCGTCGTTCGCGGTGCGGGCGGCGCGGGCGCAGGTGGCGACGAGGCGGGTGCCGTCCTCGGTGGCGGTGACGGCGTTCTTGCGGCGGTCCTGCGGATCGGGGCGGCGTTCGACGAGCCCCGCCGCCTGGAGGTCGTTGAGCACGCCGACCATGTCCTTCGGGTCCAGTTGGACGCTGCGCACGAGATCGGCCTGGGCGACGGGCTGTTGATCGGCGACGGCGCACAGGACGACGTGGTGCCACATCTTCAGTCCGTGCTCGGCGAGCGCCTCGGCGACGAGGGCGCGGCCGCGGGCGGCGGCCCGGCCGAGCAGCCAGCTGGGCAGATCGCGGATGGTGCTCGGGGCGGCGTTCATGGGCCCACCTTAACGAGAATTCGTTGGACTCCCCAATGAACTTCCCCTATCGTTGGTGCTCCCAATGAATGACGTCCCAGACCTGACCTGAGGCGGTGACGACGCATGCGTCGTGTCCGGTACGAGCACAGCGGCGGGCCCGAGGCCCTGTTTCTGGAGGAGGCGCCCGTTCCCGAGCCCGGTCAGGGTGAACTCCTCGTCCATGCCGAGGCGATCGGCGTGACCCTGCCCGTCGTCCGCAAGGTCCGCGAGGCCCGGGAACCGATTCCGCTCGGCGGAGAGGTCGCGGGTGAGGTGGTGGCGGTCGGTCCCGGCGTGACGGAATACGGGGTCGGCGACCGGGTCACGGGCCTGGTGTTCGGGCACGGTTACGCGGAGTTCGCCGTGCTGCGGGCCGCCATGGCCTCGCCGGTGCCGGAGGGGGCGAGCGCCGTCACGGCGGTGGCCCTCGTCCGCAGCGGGCTGGTCGCGTACGGGGCCCTGCGGGCGGCGCGGCCGGAGCCGGGCGAGCGGGCGCTCGTGACGGCGGCGGCGAGCGGGGTCGGCCACCTGGCCCTCCAACTGGCCCGGATCCAGGGGGCGTCGTGGATCACCGCGGCGGTCTCGGACGCGGACAAGGGGGACTTCCTGCGCGGGCTCGGGGCGGACGCGGTGGTCACGTACGACGCGGAGTCCTGGGGCGAGCCGGCGGACTACGCGCTGGACGCGGTGGGCGGACCACTCCTGAAGCCGGCCATCGGTGCGCTGGGCCCGTTCGGGCGGCTGGTGGCGTACAGCTCGGGAGGCGGGACGGTCGAGGCGTACGACCTTCTGGTCGGGGCGAAGTCGGTGACGGGCTTCCAGATGGCCCTGATCGCACGGGACCGCCCGGACCTGTACGAGTCCTGGCGCCAGGAGCTCTGGGATCTGCACCTGACGGGCCGTCTGACCCCGGCAGTACATGCCGAGTTCCCCCTGACCGAGGCGGCACGCGCCCACACCTTGATCGAGTCACGGGGCAACTTGGGCAAGGTGGTACTGGTGCCTTAGGGCGGCAAATCCCCGGGGACGAGCAGCGACTCCGTCGCGGGCGCGAGGCTGTACTCACACTCAGCGACTCCGTCGCGGGCGCGAACAACTGCCCCCCGAGGCGCACGAAGTGTGCCTCCAGGGGCGCGGGACTGTACCCGATCAGCGACTCCGTCGCGGGGCGCGAGCAACTGACCCCTGAGGCGCACGAAGTGTGCCTCCAGGGGCGCGGGGAACTGCGCGAGCAACCACGACGGCGCGGCACCCGGCGACGATCGTCGGCCCCTGCGGCGGCGACCGCTCGGCCGGAGGCCGACCGAGGGGATGGGGTGCCCAATGCAGGGCGGAGCCACTAGCGTTGCCGTGTGTGACGGGAGAGGCGGCGGCGCGGGCTCGGGTGGCGGTGACGTTGATCGCCGCAGCCGTGTTGCTCGGCGGACTGATCGTATGGCTCGGGGACCGGCCCGAGGACACCGTGGACGGCGCCCGCTCCTGCGAAGGGCGAGGCATCGCCTCATGGCGGGAAGAGGCCACGCTGACCGGGGAGTTCGCCCGGTACGGGGACGATCCGGCCCGGGGCGACGACTGGTCGGGCGGGGACGGGACGCACTCCGTGCGGCTTCCGGACGGGCGGACCCTGTGGCTGTTCTCGGACACGTTCCTGGGCGCGGTGCACGCGCCGCCCAACCCCGCCGGGGAGCCCTACCCCTGGCGGGACCCGAGCGCCCCCTTCGTGCGGAACTCGGCCGTCGTCATGACCCCGGCCCGCGCCGTCGAGCGGACCCTCCCCGCCCCTTTGTTCCCCGACACCGGCGTGGGCGAGTGGCGCTGGCCCGTGTCCGCGCGGGTCGAACCGCGGGCGCCGGGATCGCGCGAGAAGGTCGTCCGGGTGCTCCTGTGGACGCGTGCCGAGGGAGCGGGACCGTACGTCTACGGCGTGCCGGTGGCGACCGAGCTGGCCACCCTGTCGCTCCCGGACCTGCGCCTGACCGGCATCACGCAGGTGCTGGACCAGCGGCGGACGGCCGACCCCGCGCGCCGTGTCCTGTTCGGCACGGCCGCGGTCGACGCGGGCCCCTGGACGTACGTGTTCGGCGCGGACGACGGCCAGGCCCCGGCCCACCGGGCCTACGCGGCGCGGGTCCCGCGCGGCCGGCTCGGTGACATACGGGCCTGGGAGTACTGGGACGGCGAGCACTGGCGGGCCGAAGGGCGGCGTCTCGCGCCGGTGCTCGGCGACGGGCGGCGCCGCGGCGTGGGCAGCGCGTTCACGGTCGTCCGGGACGCCGGGACGTACGTGCTGTTCACAATGGCGGCGGGTCCGGCGGGCCTGCGGACGATCACCTCGTACTGGTCCTGCTCCCCCACCGGGCCCTGGCACGGGCCCGCGCGGGGCTTCACGCCGCCGCTGCCGGACGCGACGGTCGCCGCGTACAACCCGCAGGCGCACCCGGCGCTCGGCGCCGGGGGCCGCGTCGTGCTCAGCTACGACGTGAACCGGCTCGACGCGGCGCCGGGCGCCGGGCAGGCGGAGCTCAACGCGAACGTGTCGCGGTACCGGCCGCGGTTCGTGTCGGTCCGGCTGGGGCCGACGGGCTGAGCCCGGGGCGCCCGGATCCCTGGCCGTCCCCGGTGGTCCGGGGCTCCTCGGGGTCGTGCGAGCGCCGCTTGGCGATCACGGCGCAGACCATGAGCTGCATCTGGTGGAACAGCATCAGCGGCAGCACGGCGAGCGAGGCGTGCGCGCCGAACAGCACGGTCGCCATGGGCAGTCCGGAGGCGAGGGACTTCTTCGACCCGGCGAACTGGATCGCGATGCGGTCGGCGCGGCCGAAGCCGAGCGCCTTCGCCCCGTACCAGGTCACGGCCAGCATCACGGCGAGGAGCACCGCCTCGACGGCGAGGAGTCCGGCCAGGCGCACGGCGCTGACCTGGTGCCAGATGCCCTGGACCATGCCCTCGCTGAACGCGGTGTAGACGACGAGGAGGATCGAGCCGCGGTCGACGTAGCCGAGGACCTTCTTGTGGCGGGTGATGAACCCGCCGACCCAGCGCCGCAGCAACTGGCCCGCCACGAACGGCACGAGCAGCTGGAGCACGATCTTGACGACGGAGTCCGCGGAGAAGCCGCCGCCGGTGCCGCCGAGCAGCGCCGCGGCGAGGAGCGGGGTGAGCACGATGCCGGCGAGCGAGGAGAACGAGCCCGCGCAGATGGCGGCCGGCACGTTGCCGCGCGCGATCGACGTGAACGCGATCGAGGACTGGATGGTGGAGGGGACGAGGGTGAGGAAGAGGAGTCCCTCGTAGAGGTTCTGCGGCAGGAGCACCGGGACGAGTCCGCGGGCGGCCAGGCCGAGCAGCGGGAACAGCACGAAGGTGCAGGCGAGGACGGTGACGTGCAGGCGCCAGTGGCGCAGTCCGTCGAGGGCCTCGCGGGTGGAGAGCCGGGCCCCGTACAGGAAGAAGAGGAAGGCGACGGCCGCGGTGGAGGCGCCGGACGCCACATCGGCCGCGCCGCCTCGGGCGGGGAGGAGCGCGGCGACGCCGACCGTCGCGATCAACGCCAGGATGTACGGGTCGATCGGCATCCAGGACGGCCAGGTCAGGCGTTTCATCGGTTCCTTGCTCTCGGTTCAGGTCGTGCCCTCTCCATGGTCCCCCTCAGGACTGTGATCGGGAATCCTGCATACCGCTCTGACTGTCATCACGGTGCACGATGACCGGAGGTAGTGTGGCGGAATGTACGACCCGGGGCAGTTGAGGACGTTTCTGGCCGTCGCGCAGACGCTGAGCTTCACGCAGGCGGCGCGTCGGCTCGGGCTTCGCCAGTCGACGGTGAGCCAGCACGTGCGGCGCTTGGAGGACGCGACGGGCCGCACCCTGTTCACACGGGACACGCACTCCGTGGAGCTGACGGAGGACGGGGAGGCGATGCTGGGCTTCGCGCGCCGGATCCTGGAGGTGCACGAGCAGGCGACGTCCTTCTTCACGGGGACACGGCTGCGCGGTCGCCTGCGGTTCGGGGCGTCGGAGGACTTCGTGCTGACGCGGCTGCCGGAGATCCTGGAGGCCTTCCGCGTCGAGCATCCCGAGGTCGATCTGGAGCTGACGGTCGAACTGTCGGGGACGCTGCACGAACAGCTGGACACGGGCCGGCTGGACCTGGTGCTCGCCAAGCGGCGCCCGCAGGACCCGCGGGGCACCCCGGTGTGGCGGGACCGGCTGGTGTGGATCGGTTCGGAGCGGCTGCGGCTCGATCCGGAGCGTCCGGTGCCGCTGATCGTGTATCCGCCGCCGGGGATCTCGCGGGCCCTGGCCATGGAGGCGCTGGAGCGGCACGGCCGGGCCTGGCGGATCGCGTGCACGAGCGGTTCGCTGAACGGGCTCGTGGCGGCGGCCCGGGCCGGCCTCGGCGTGATGGCCCACTCGCGCGGACTGGTGCCGCCGGGCCTGGTGCGGGTCCCGGAGCGGGCCGGACTGCCGGAGCTCGGCGAGGTCGACTTCGTCCTGCGCGGCACCAAGGAGGAGGGGCCCGCGCGGGCCCTGGGCGCGGCGATCCTCGCGGGCGGCGACCGGCTGCGCTGAAACCCGGTCCGCCCGACCGGCTGCTTCATGATCTTCGACCTGGTACTGTCCTGCCGACCCGTAGCGGAACTGACCACTCCGTCCAAAAGCGGGGGTGAACGGGCCGGGGTGCCGTCTCCGTACAGATTCGGTGGAGACCCGTGAAGGCGCCCGGGAGATTGCGGCACCGAACTTACTGAAGCGTAAGTAATCTGTCCCGCGCCTTCCCTTGTAGCCCCATTTAAATGGCTGACCTGTGCATATTCCGCGTGTCCGGGAACGCGGGCACCCCCTCCCGCCCGACCGCGCGGTCCGGTACCGTCACCGACGCTGTGCGGAGCGCCACAAGGAGCAACATGCGCGAGATCACCACCCCTGCCCTGGCGTCGGCGCCGCCGGTGGGCGGCCTGGCCGACGCCGTGTTCGACCGCGCCCTGGACGATCCGGGGCACATCGCCCTGGGCCGCAAGGACGCCGCGGGCCAGTGGCACGACGTCACCCAGGCCCGGTTCCGCGACGAGGTCCTCGCGCTGGCCAAGGGCCTGCTCGCCCAGGGCATCCGGTTCGGCGACCGCGTCGCCATCATGTCCCGCACGCGCTACGAGTGGACCCTGTTCGACTTCGCGCTGTGGAGCATCGGCGCCCAGGTCGTTCCGGTGTACCCGACCTCGTCCGCCGAGCAGGTCTTCTGGATGATGTACGACGCCCAGGTGACCGCGGCGATCGTGGAGCACGAGGACCACGCGATGACGATCGCGACGGTCATCGACCGGCTCCCGCACCTGCGCCGGCTGTGGCAGCTGGACGGCGGCGCGGTCGACGAGGTCGCCGCGTCGGGCACCCACATCGACGACGAGACGGTGCACCGGCACCGCCGCGCGGTCACCCCCGAGTCCGTCGCCACCGTCATCTACACCTCGGGCACGACGGGCCGCCCCAAGGGCTGTGTGATCTCGCACGGCAACTTCATGTTCGAGGCGGACACGGTCATCGAGCGCTGGGAGCCGGTCTTCGCCTCGAAGCGCGAACGCATCCCCTCCACCCTGCTCTTCCTGCCGCTCGCGCACGTCTTCGGGCGGATGGTGCAGGTCGCGGCGGTGCGCGGCGGGGTCAAGCTCGGCCACCAGCCACAGCTCAACGCGGCGGCCCTCCTCCCCGACCTCCAGGCCTTCAAGCCCACCTTCATCCTCGCGGTGCCGTACATCTTCGAGAAGGTGTTCAACGCGGCCCGCCGCAAGGCGGAGAAGGAGGGCCGCGCCGGCGCGTTCGACAAGGCTGTGGAGTGCGCGGTCAAGTACGCGGACAGCCAGGAGGCCAAGGCCTTCGGGACCGGCCCCGGCCCCTCCGCGTCGCTGCGCATGCAGCACTCCCTGTTCGACAAGCTCGTCTACTCCAAGGTCCGCGAGGCGATGGGCGGGCGCGTGCGGCACGCGATGTCCGGCGGCTCGGGCATGGACCGCCGGCTCGGCCTGTTCTTCGCGGGCGCCGGGGTCGCGATCTACGAGGGCTACGGGCTGACCGAGTCGACGGCCGCGGCCACCGCGAACCCGCCCGAGCAGACCCGCTACGGCACCGTCGGCAAGGCCATCCCCGGCACCACCGTGCACATCGCGGACGACGGCGAGGTCTGGCTCTACGGGGGCAACGTCTTCCAGGGCTACCTCAACGACCCCAAGGCCACCGACGCCACGCTGCACGACGGCTGGCTCGCCACCGGCGACCTGGGCGCGCTCGACGAGGACGGCTATCTGACCATCACCGGCCGCAAGAAGGAGATCCTCGTGACCTCCGGCGGCAAGAGCGTCTCGCCGCAGCAGCTCGAGGAGCGGGTGCGCGACCATCCGCTGGTCGCGCAGTGCATCGTCGTCGGCAACGACCGCCCCTACATCGCGGCGCTCGTCACCCTGGACTCCGAGGCCGTCGAGCACTGGCTCGGCATGCGCCACAAGCAGCCGATGAGCCCGGCGGAGCTGGTGCGCGACCCGGATCTGGAGATGGAGGTGCGGCGCGCCGTCGTCGCCGCCAACACCCTGGTCTCGCAGGCCGAGTCGATCCGCACCTTCCGGATCCTGGCCCACCAGTTCACCGAGGAGCACGGGCTGCTCACGCCCTCGCTGAAGCTGAAGCGGAAGGCGATCGAGACGGTGTACTCGGCCGAGGTGGAGGCCCTCTACCACGCATGATGACGGGAAACCACGGTTACTGACGGTTCATCATTTTTCGATGCGTCAGTTATTGACGGTTCATCAGGTCGCCCACAGAATCACCCTCACTCCGACGGAGGGGGCTCGACCGTGTCGCGACCGATCCGCGCCATCACCGCCACCGTGGCCGCACTTCTGCTCGCCACCGCCTGCAACTCCACCGCCACGAACGACTCCCCCGACGGCAAGGGGGGTACCGCGCGCGGGGTGAGCGACGACAGCATCAAGGTCGGCGGCATCGTCTCCATGACGACCGCGAGCGGCTACAGCAAGAAGGACACCGACCTGGGCGCGAAGGCCCGCTTCGCGCGCGCCAACGCCGAGGGCGGGGTCAACGGCCGCAAGATCGACTACCTGGGCGCCGAGGACGACGGGCAGGACCCGGCGAAGAACCTCGCCGCGGCCCGCAAACTCGTCCAGCAGGACAAGGTCTTCGCCATCGCGCCGATGAGCTCGGTGACCTTCTCCGGCGCCGACTTCCTGCAGAAGCAGCGCGTCCCCACCTTCGGCTGGGGCACCCTGCCGTCCTTCTGCGGGCCCACCTACATCTACGGATTCAGCGGCTGCCTCGTCCCGATGCCCGGCGGCACCATCTCGCAGACCTGGCCCGAGGGCCTCAAGGACGTCACGGGCGGGTCCGAGGGCAGGACCGTGGCGATCCTCGCCAACGACAACGACGCCGGCACCTTCGCCATCCGCACCTACAAGCAGTCCTTCGCGTCCGCCGGCTACAAGGTCACCTACGCCAAGGCCGCCGTGCCCGCGACCTCCGTGCCGAGCGACTGGTCCGCGTACACCAAGGAGATGCTGCGCAGCGACGGCGGCAAGGCGCCCGACGCGGTCGTCTCCGTGATGCAGACGCCGTACAACATCGGCCTGTTCACGGCGGTCAAGCGCACCGGCTTCAAGGGCGTGCTCACCGACCCGACCGACTACGACCCGGGGCTGCTGTCGAAGAGCGCGACCCGGCAGGCGCTCGACGGGGTGCACGTCCTACTGTCCTTCGAGCCCTTCGAGTCGGCGACGGCGGACATGAAGCAGTTCAAGGCCGACATCAAGAAGGCGGCGGGCGGCAAGGACGTGCCGCTCAACATGCACATGCTGACGGGTTACATGTCGGCGGACCTCTTCCTCGCCATCGCCGAGAAGGCCGGCAAGGACCTCACCGTCGCCTCCTTCCAGCAGGCCGCGAAGGGCTTCTCCGACACGAAGACGCTCGTCGGCGACCGGCAACTGCCGCGCGGCCAGAAGGAGTCCTTCGGCTGCGGCGCGCTCGTACAGCTCAAGGACGGCAAGTACCGGGTGTCGTCCCCCTTCGAGTGCTATCCGCCGATCCCGTTCAAGTAGGAGGGCCCCGGCATGGCTGACCTGCTCGCCTTCGTCCTCAGCGGGCTGGTGTCGGGCGCCCTGTACGCGCTGCTCGCCACCGGGCTCGTCCTGTCCTACACCGCGTCCGGGCTGTTCAACTTCGCGCACGGCGCCACCGCCTACGTGTGCGCGCTCGGCTTCTACGAACTGCACTCGGGATTCGGCTGGCCCGCGGTGCCCACCGCGCTGCTCCTCGTCCTCGTGGTGGCACCGCTGATCGGCTGGGGCCTGGACCGCCTGATGTTCCGCAAACTGGCGCGGGTCGGCGAGACCGCGCAGATCGTCGCCACGATCGGGCTCCTCGTGGCGCTGCCCGCGCTCGGCCTGTGGCTGGTCGAACTGCTCGACGGCCTGGGCGCGCCCGTGAAGCCCGCGGAGAACCAGTTCGGGCTGCCCGGCGTCGGACCGAGCCCGGCGAAGAACTGGCAGATCCTGGACGGGGTCGGCATCGACTCCGACCAGCTCATCACCTGGGTCACGACCGCCGTCGTCGCGCTCGGCCTGTGGATCCTGCTGCGCCGCACGGCGCTCGGTCTGCGGCTGCGCGCCGTGGTCGACGACCGCTCCCTGGTCGAACTGCGCGGGCTGAGCGCCGACCGGCTGTCGTCGGTCGCGTGGATGCTGTCGTCCGGGCTCGCCGGGCTCGCGGGCGTGCTCGCGACTCCCCTGCTCGGTCTGTCCGCGCACGACTTCACCCTGTTCCTGTTCGTGTCGGCGACCGCCGCCGTGCTCGGCCGCTTCATGTCGATCCCGCTCGCCTTCGCGGGCGGGCTCGGCCTCGGCGTGCTGCAGAACCTGGTGGCGGGGTACGCGTCGTTCGCCGAGAAGATCACCGGGTTCCGCACGGCCGTGCCGTTCCTCATCCTGTTCGCCGGGCTGCTGCTGCTCACCCGGCGGCAGCGGACGGCCGGGACGGCGGCCACGGACGTGCCGCCGGTGGACTATCTGGCGGGGCGGCCCTGGCTGCGCCGCTGGGGTCCGTGGACGGTCGCCGGGCTGCTGCTCGGGATCGCCTTCTACACGGTGACCACCCCGTTCTGGAGCGGCATCCTCGCGCAGGGGCTCGCGATCTCCCTCGTCTTCATGTCGTTCACCGTCGTGACCGGGCTCGGCGCGATGGTCTCGCTGGCGCAGGCCACGTTCGTGACGGGCGCCGCGCTGGTGGCCGGACTGCTGATGAGTCACGGCTGGCCGTTCCTCGGGGCCGCGCTCGTCGGCACCTGCGCGGCGGCCGTCCTCGGCGCGCTGGTGGCGCTGCCCGCGCTGCGGCTCGGCGGCCGCTCCCTCGCGCTCGCCACCCTCGCCCTGGCGTTCCTCGCCGACCAAGTCCTGTTCCAGACGGGCTGGTTGAGGAACGGTGACACCGGCTGGGAGATCCCGCGCGCCGCGTTCGGGCCCGTCGACCTCGGCGACGACCGGGCGATGGGCGTGGCCATGCTCGTCCTGTGCGCGGCGGCCGTGGCCGGGCTCAGCGCGCTGCGCGGCTCGCGGGCCGGGCGGGCGATGCTCGCGGTGCGCTCGGCGCCGGCCGCCGCGATGGCCTCCGGCGTCTCCGTCGTCCGTACGAAACTGCTCCTGTTCACGCTGTCCGCCGGGCTCGCGGGCTTCGGCGGCGTGATGTACGCGTCGTACAACACACGTATCACCGCGACCGACTTCACCGCGATGACCGGCCTGATCTGGCTCGCCGTGGTCGTCGCCGCAGGGGTGCGGCGGCCCCAGTTCGCGGTGGTCGCGGGGCTGACCTTCGCGGTGGTGCCGCATCTGCTGGCGGACTACGTCACCGAGTCGGCGCAACTGCCGGTGATCCTGTTCGGCCTGGCGGGGCTCGCGCTCGCCAACGACCCGGACGGATACTGCGCGGCGTTCTCCGTGCGCCGCCACCGGCGTGCGGCCGCGTCCGCCCACCCCGAGCCGGCCCACGAGCCGGGCCCCGCGGACCCGGACGCCGCGCTCCAGCTCACCGGGGTGCACGCCGGATACGACGGCGCGCCGGTCCTCCAGGGTGTCGACCTGACCGTGCGGCCCGGCGAGATCGTCGCGCTGCTCGGGCCGAACGGCGCGGGCAAGTCGACGGCGTGCAAGGTCGCGGCCGGACTCATGGCACCGGTGCACGGCGAGGTTCACGCGGCCGGGCGCGCCGCCGGCCGGGAGGGTGCCGTGCGCCGGGCCCGCTCCGGGATCGTGCTCGCACCCGAGGGCCGGGGCGTCTTCCCGTCGCTCACCGTCGACGAGAACCTCGCCCTGCGCCTGCCGGCGAGGACGGACCGCGCGGCCGTGTACGAGCGGTTCACGGCGCTCGCGGCCCGGCGCGCCGTCCCGGCCGGATCGCTGTCCGGCGGCGAGCAGCAACTCCTCGCCCTGGCACCGCTGTTGCACCGTCCGCCGCGCGTGCTCATCGCGGACGAGCCGTCGCTCGGGCTCGCGCCGCGGGTCGTCGACGAGGTGTACCGGCTGCTCGCGGAGCTGCGTGACGCGGGCACGGGCCTGCTGCTCGTCGAGGAGAAGGCGTCGGAGATCCTCGGCGTCGCGGACACCGTCGCGTACCTCGCGCAGGGGCGGGTCACGTGGTGCGGGCCGCGCGACCAGGTCGAGGAGCAGCGGCTGACGGACGCGTACCTGGGGATCGCGGAGGAGGCGGAGAAGGCATGAGCGGCACGAGTGGCCCGAGCGGCATGAGTGGCACGAGTGTGCTCCGGGCCGAGGGCGTCGGCGTGCGGTTCGGCGGGGTACGGGCCCTGGACGGGG
This sequence comes from Streptomyces sp. NPDC059524, assembly GCF_042749255.1. Lineage (NCBI taxonomy): Bacteria > Bacillati > Actinomycetota > Actinomycetes > Kitasatosporales > Streptomycetaceae > Streptomyces > Streptomyces sp. NPDC059524. The sequence continues at coordinate 36,865 of NZ_JBHYTK010000061.1, forward strand.
TCGGGCTGCGGCTCGCGGCGGGCGAGGTGTGCGGCCTGATCGGGCCCAACGGGGCGGGCAAGACGACCCTGTTCGACGTCCTGTCGGGGATCCGGCGGCCGGACGCGGGCCGGGTCCTGCTCGACGGGGCCGAGGTCACGCGGCGCTCGCCGGTGTGGCGGGCGCGGCACGGGATGCGGCGCACGTTCCAGCGCCGGCAGCTGTTCGGTCAGCTGACCGTCGCCGACAACCTGCTCGTCGCGCAGGAGTCGCGGCGCGGCGGCGCGGACGCCGGGCGGGCCGCTGAACTGCTGCGCGCCTGCGGCCTGGAGGCGTTGTCCGGCACGTACGCGGGCACGCTGCCGGTCGGGCAGGCGCGGATGGTGGAGCTGGCGCGGGCCGCCGCCGACCGGCCCCGGGTGCTGCTCCTCGACGAACCGGCGTCCGGGATGACGGCCGACGAGCGGGAGCGGCTCGCCGCCGTGGTGCGCGCCCTCGCCGCGGACGGCTGCGCGGTGCTGCTGGTGGAGCACAACGTGGCGTTCGTGATGGAGCTGTGCTCGCGGGTCGTGGTGCTCGACCTGGGGCGGGTCCTCGCCGAGGGCACCCCGGCCGAGGTGCGCGCGGACGCACGCGTCCGGGAGGCGTATCTGGGCACCCGGGACCCCGCGCGGACGGCGCCGGACGCCCAAGGAATGCGCGGACGCGCGTGATCGTTGACGATGGGAGTACGCGGCGCGGACCTCCGCGCGCCTCTGAAGACCAGACGACCTAAGGACCGACACCTCGTGAGCAAGGTTCCCCCGATCATCCTGAACAACGGCGTCGAGATGCCCCAGCTCGGCTTCGGCGTGTGGCAGGTGCCGGACGACGAGGCCGAGAAGGCGGTCGCGACGGCCCTGGAGGCCGGGTACCGCAGCATCGACACCGCCGCGATCTACGGCAACGAGGAGGGCACGGGCCGCGCCATCGCGGCGTCGGGCGTGCCCCGCGAGGACCTCTTCGTCACGACGAAGCTGTGGAACGCCGACCAGGGCCACGACGCGACGCTCCGCGCGTTCGACGCGTCGCTGGCCAAGCTGGGCCTCGACCGCGTGGACCTGTACCTGATCCACTGGCCGCTGCCGTCCAAGGGCCTGTACGTGGAGACGTACAAGGCGCTGGAGAAGATCTACGCGGACGGGCGGGCGCGCGCCATCGGTGTGTCGAACTTCCTGCCCGAGCACCTCGACCGGCTGACCGACGAGACGAACGTGATCCCGGCCGTCAACCAGATCGAGCTGCACCCGCAGCTGCAGCAGCGGGTCGCCCGCGAGCGGCACGGGGAGCTGGGCATCGCGACCGAGGCCTGGTCGCCGCTCGGTTCCGGCAAGGGACTCCTGGAGGTCCCGGCGATCATCGCGATCGCGCAGAAGCACGGCCGCACGCCCGCGCAGGTCGTGCTCCGCTGGCACGTCCAGACGGGCAACGTGGTGATCCCCAAGTCCGTGACCCCGTCGCGGATCAAGGAGAACATCGACGTGTTCAGCTTCGAGCTGGACGCCGAGGACCTCGGCGCGATCAGCGCGCTCAACGAGGACCGGCGCCTGGGCCCGGACCCCGCCACGTTCGACGTCGCCTGAGCGGCACACACGAAGAGGCCCCGACCGGCACACGGTCCGGGCCTCCCGCACGTCCGGGCGCCGCCGGCCCTCCGCTTTGCCCGGCCGGGCAAGCCGGGCGTCCGCAGCCCACCCGGGGCCGCCGGACCTCCACTCAGCCCGCCCGGGCAAGCCGGACCTCCCCAGCCCCACCCGGGGCGGCCTGCCCTCCGCTAAGCCCGGCCGGGGAAGCCGGGCGTCCGCAGCCCGTCCGGGCACGCCGGACCTCCCCAGCCCGCCCGGGCAAGCAGGGACTCCGCAGCCCGTCCGGGGCGGCCGGGACTCCGGTCAGGCCTCCTTCACGGCCGTGTGGACCGTGTGCGCCGTCAGCAGGAACAGGTCCTCGCGGCGGTGCAGGCTCTGCGGGTCCTCCGGGTCGAGCAGCCGGTCGAGCACGGCGGCGTCCTCGGCCGGGACACTCTGCGGGAGCGAGTCGCGGCGGCGGCGCCACAGCTCGACGACCAGCTCGCGCGCCCGGGGGTCGAGCGGCGCCGGCAGGTCGAGCAGGAAGGTGCGGGAGGCCGGGCGCACGAGGCCCGCGTCCGTGAGCAGCCCCGCCCAGTCCTCGGTGTCGGCCTTGGAGTCCGGCACGGACGCGCGCATGTCCGCGAACCACTCCTCCTCCAGGGCGTCCATCCGGGTCTGCAGCCCGGCCCGGCCCATCCCGAAGTCGCGCGGCAGGCTGCGCCAGGGCAGTCCGCCCTCGATCAGCGCGAGGGTGCCGCCGGGGGCGAGCCGGCCGGCCAGCGCGGCGATCGCGGCCCGCTGGTCACCCACGTGGTGCAGGGAGCGGGCCGCCCACATCAGGTCGGCGGCCGGCAGCTCGTCCAGCGCGTGCGGCAGCTCGACGCGCAGGGTGCTCACGCGGTCGGCGAGACCCTCGCGCGCCGCCCGCTCGGCGGCGCGGGCGAGCAGTCCCTCCTCGGGGTCCGCGGCGACGACCTTCGCCTGCGGGAACTCCTCGGCGAGCCGGCAGGAGACGACGCCGGGGCCGCTGCCCACGTCGACGATCACCCCGGTGCCGCCCGGTCGCGTCCCGCGCAACCACGCCATGGCCTGGGTGTACAGAGGGGCGTAGACCTCCGCGTTGCGCTCCAGGTGCGGGATCATGGCGACCCAGTCCGGATGCGTACTGTCGTGCCCGCCGTGTCCGTGGTCCTGGTGCCCGTGCTGATGCCCGTGCTGGTGCCGGCCCTCTGCCATGCGCGCGTCGCCGCCTTCCTCGCTCACCGGTCTCGTCCCCCCAGCGTGTGCCGCACGCCCGGTCAGGGCAAGCGCGTTTGCCGAGTGAGCAAATCCGAGGCCCGGGCCGCGAGGCGCGCCTGATCGGGGAAATGCCGCCCGCAGGGCGTGCATTTCAGGGGCGCGGGGAACGGCGCGCTCAGCCAGGACGCTGGTGTCACCCGGCGACGAAACCGCGCCCCACAACGGCGGCACCCCCGGGGGCTCCGCCCCGGCCCCCGCTCCTCAATCGCCGGAGAGGCTTGCCAGGCGCTTGACTTCGAGTGCGCTCCAACGCGTTGACTCCTGTCCGTCGCCCGGCGCGCAGCAGGCCGCCGGGCCCGGCGAGGGGGCACCGCATGAAGTACCGCACGATCGGCACCGACCCGGCGAACCGGCTCGAGGTGAGCGTGCTCAGTCTGGGCGCGATGCTGTTCGGCACGGCGACCGACGAGCGGACCGCGTTCGCGCTCCTCGACCGGTACGTGGAGGCGGGCGGCACGTTCGTCGACACGTCGAACACGTACGCCTACTGGTTCCACGACACGGTGGGCGGCGAGAGCGAGACCGTGCTGGGCAACTGGCGGCGCAGCCGGGGTGTCGGGGACGAGGTCGTGATCGCGACGAAGGTGGGGGCGGCGCCGAGGAAGGCCGGGACCGGGTTCGTCGACAACCGCGAGGGCCTGTCGGGACCCACGATCCGGGCGGCCGTCGAGGGCAGCAGGAAGCGGCTGGGTCTGGACCGACTCCCCGTGCTCTACGCCCATGTGCCGGACCCCGAGACCGAACTCTCAGAGACGGTACGGGAGTTCGGGGCGCTCGTCGGGGAGGGCACGGTCGGACTGCTCGGGGTGTCCAACCACTGGGCGTGGCAGGTGGAGCGCTGCCGGGCGATCGCGCGGGCCGAGGGGCTGCCCGGGTACGAGCTGCTCCAGTACCAGCACAGCTATCTGCGGCACCGCACCGATCTGCCCAGCCCGCTCTCCCCGGACGGCGAACTCGGCACGGCCGACGGCAATCTGCTGAGCATGGTGCGCGCGGAGCGCGATCTGACGCTGGTCGCGTACTCGCCGCTGCTCTCGGGCGGCTACGTGCGCGAGGACAAGCCGCTCGGTCCCGGGCACGACCACGGCAGCCGCGACGCCCGGCTCGCCGCGCTGCGCGAGGTCGCGAAGGAGACGGGGGCGACGGTGAACCAGGTGGTGCTCGCCTGGCTGATCGGCGCCGAGGTCCCGGCGATCCCGCTGGTCGGGGCGTCGTCGGTGGCCCAGCTGGAGGAGAGCCTCGCGGCGGTCGACCTGGAGCTGACCGAGGATCAGCGGGCGCGGCTCGCGGCGGCCGGCTGAGCGGGGCCGGGGCGGGCCGCGCCCGGGGCGGGCCCGGCCGCGCGCGGGGTCAGCTCGCCTGGTGGCCGGGGGCCAGCGCCTCCACCCTGCGGGCCAGCTCGAAGTCCTTCTCGGTGACGGCTCCGCCCGCGTCGTGCGAGTTCACGGCGAGGGCGACCGTGTTGTAGCCGAGGGTGAGGTCGGAGTGGTGGTTCAGCTCCTCCTGGGTCTGGGCGATGTGCACGACGAGGGCGGTCGCCGCGAAGTGCGAGCCCAGGCGGTAGGTACGGGTGATCTTGGCGCCGTCGAGCGACCAGCCGGGCAGCTCGGTGAGACGGTCCTCGATCTCCTTCTGGGAGAGCGGTTCTGTAGCCATGGCTCCAGCCTGCCACCGCGACCGGGTTACGGTCGTGTCATGACGACTGCGGCGCGCAAGAACACGTCAGAAGTGGGCCGTCTGCTGCGGGGGTGGCGGGAGCAGCGGCGGGTCAGTCAACTGGAGCTCGCGCTGCGGGCGGACTCCTCGGCGCGGCACATCAGTTTCGTGGAGACGGGGCGGTCCCGGCCGAGCGAGGAGCTGATCCTGCGGCTCGCGGATCACCTCGACGTGCCGGTGCGGGAGCGCAACGCGCTGCTTCTGGCGGCCGGTTACGCCCCGCGCTTCACCGAGACCTCCCTGGACGACCCGTCGCTCGGCGCGCTGCGCGAGGGTCTGGAGCGGCTGCTGCGCGGGTACGAGCCGTACCCCGCGTTCGTCGTCGACGCGACCTACAACGTCGTCGCGGCGAACAACGGGATCGCCCTGCTGATGGAGTCCCTGCCCGAGCACCTGCTGGCCCCGCCGCTCAACGCGATGCGGCTGACCCTGCACCCGGAGGGGCTCGCCCCGCGCATCCGCAACCTCCGCGAGTGGCGCGGGCACCTGCTCGCCCAGATGGAGCGCCAGATCGCGCTGTCCCGCTCCGAGCCGCTGCGGGAGCTGTACGAGGAGGTGGCGGCGTATCCGGTGCCCGAGGACGCGGGGCAGGAGCCCGATGAACCGGTGCCGTACTTCGCGCTGCCGATGGTGATCGAGCACGACGGCCACGTCCTGTCGTTCGTGGCCTCGATCTCCACGTTCAACACCCCGATGGACGTGACCGTCGCCGAGCTCGCCATCGAGACCCTTCTCCCGGCGGACCCGGCGACGGTGAAGTACCTTCAGGCGGCCGCGGGCTGAGAGCGCGCCGTCGCGGCGCGCAGCGCGAGGTGCTGCAGCACGGCGAGCGTCCCGACGGCGAGGGCCTGCGCCACGACCCACACGGCACCGGCCGTGCTCGGCTCCAGCCAGAAGGCCAGGGCGACCAGGCTGGCCGCCGTCCAGGCCAGGTTGATCTCGACGACGGCGCGGGTGCCCGCGACGGGCGGACGTCTGCGCGCGGCCAGGGCGGCGACGCCCAGGGCGTAGACGACGAGGACGGCACCGAGCGTGAGCAGGAGCCCCGGGTCGAGCCCGAGGAAGTCTCCCAGCGGGGTGGCGGCGGCGACGTAGGCGAGGCCGTTGGCTCCCGTGACGGCGGCGTCGGCGATGAGCAGGGGGCGGATCTTCTGCGGTGTCATGCCCCCAGCCTCTGCCTCCGGCGGGTGCGGGTCGATTACCTCCGGGGTCAAGCGCCTCAGGGTGGGGGCGGGGAGGTTCATGGGCGGCCGCGGGTCCGGTGGGGGCTGGTCGCGCAGTTCCCCGCGCCCCTGAAATGCAGACCCTCCGGGTCGCATTTCCCCGATGCGTCGACGCCCCTGGAGATGCGCACGAAGTGCGCA